>NZ_JBKWZF010000001.1:0-228626 GCF_046991905.1 Finegoldia sp.
ACACAGCTGATTAGCTATGAGTTATTTTGTGTTGCACTTGTTATGATAAATTATCAGTATAATAAATTAACATTATGTAGTAATGCATGTTTTTTATTGTCTAAGCTTTGGTGATCTTAAAACTAGGGAAGTGATAGTTTAATATAATGACTTTTAATTATAGAGAGTAAAGAATTAAGATAACGAAAATAATTAACGAAACTGAACAAATTGATGATTAATTGGGAAAAAGAGTCGAAGACAAATATAAAAAATAAAGATAAAAAACAAAAGAAAATAATGCAGAGCATCTACAATGGAAATATCAATAAAAAAAAGATAGCTAAAAAGCTATCTTATGTATTGGTGCCGGAGGCGGGACTTGAACCCGCACGGTGTTGCCACCGCTGGATTTTGAGTCCAGTACGTCTGCCAATTCCATCACTCCGGCTGACTTTATAAGTATAGCATAAAGTAAAAACAATGTAAAGGAATTTTTGTAAAAATTTGAAATTTATTTTTTAGAGTTTGAAATTTGACTAATTTTGTTTAGTTTTTCTTAATAATTTTGTAGACTTTGAGGGCCTGTTTTTGTGCTATAATCAATGTGAACGGAGGATAATATTCTATGAAAAAAATTACAGTTTTTTTATTAGCTATTTTAATTTCATTATCATCGACTATTAGTTTCGCTGGCAAGATTGATACTAATGTTATTGATGAGAAATGGGGAAAGCCAACTTTTGTTTATGGTGAAAGCTTGGATAAATCTCAAATTAGAAAAACAAAAGGACTTTTAGATATTGAAGACGACAGTAATATTAAGTCAGTCATGGTTACTTATAATGATTTGTTGAAGTATATCGGTGGGGATGATTCTAATCCGGGCAGTATGATTTCTAGTGTTTTGGTTAAGAAAGAAAACAAAAATAAAGGTATAAAAGTTAATATTACGACACCGAAAAATATTACATTGATTACTGAAAAACAATATGAAAATGCCGCTATTACTGCTGGGGTTAAAGATTGTACTATTATGGTAGCAGCAGTTAGGCCTGTGACTGGAGAATCTGCTCTTACCGGAGTTTATAAAGCATTTGAATCTAATGGTGAAAAACTTGATAAAGACAGAATAAAAGTTGCTCAAGAAGAATTAGAGGTAGTTAGTGATATTAACAAAGAAAATAATGACAAAGAAAGCTTTAGCAGAGATAAGCTTAATGATGTTATTGTTGTAATAAAAGATAATATTGCTAATATAAATATCAACAATAATGGGCAAGCGCCAACTGTTGATGAAATAAAAAAGATTGTAAATGATGCAATCAAAGAAAACAACTTAGAAAATGTTATTACAGAGGATCAAAAACAAGAATTGGTTAACTTGTTTGAAAAGTATTCAAACGTAAAATCTATCGATTCGAAAGATATAAAGGATGAATTATCTAATATTTCCGGTAAAGTTATAGAAGGGGCGAAAGACATTTATAAAAAGGCAGAAGATGCTGGTATTATTGATAAAATAATCAACTTTTTCTCATCTCTTATAAAATCAATCGCAGATTCGTTTGGATCAAGTAATTAAAATTTTTAGAGGGCTAGCTAGCCCTTTTTTATTGTCCTAATATAATAAATAATACCAATCGAAACTTGTAATCATTACAAAATATGGTATAATAAAATTGTAAATTAAATACGAAAGGATGATTATTAATGTCATTAATTAAAAAACACGTTGAAGAATTTAAAGTTCCTGCTTATCACAATGAAGAACTTACAGAAGTTTCTAGTGAAGATTTAAAAGGCCACTGGTCATTATTGTTCTTTTACCCAGGAGATTTTACATTTGTATGTCCTACTGAATTAGAAGACTTACAAAATTTATACTCAGAATTTAAAGATTTAAACTGTGAAATTTATGCTATATCTACAGATTCAGAATTTGTTCACAAAGCATGGCATGATAAATCAGAAAAGATTAAAAAAATCGAATATCCAATGTTATCAGATAGAGCATTTGCTTTATCGAAACAATTTGGCGTATTAAAAGAAGCTGACGGTCAAAGTCAAAGAGGAGCTTTCTTAATCAATCCTGATTTGGACGTTGTATTATATGAAGTATCTGCTGATGGAATTGGTAGAAATGCACACGAATTATTGAGAAAACTTCAAGCTGCTCAATATGTAGACAAATACGGTGATCAAGTTTGCCCAGCTAACTGGACTCCAGGTGAAGACACTTTAAAACCAGGAATTGATCTAGTAGGTAACTTATAAATAGCAAAACTAGCTGTAGTAGATTACAGCTAGTTTTTTAAATTGTTTTCTATTTCTATAATGTCTTTTAAAAATTGTGATGAATCAACTTCAATGGAATTTCTAGTTTTTGGAGATAACAGGGTTAATTTGTCCTTTGCTCTAGTCATTGCTACATAAAACATTCTTCTTTCTTCTTCAAATATATTTTCGTAATTCTTATTGTTAGAGTCGATATTTGTAGGAAACTCGCCATCTATCAAATCAATTATGAAAACTTCATCAAATTCCAATCCTTTTGCAGAGTGGACAGTTAATAAATTTAGATTACTATTATGTTTTATCGAATCTTTTTGGATTGTTTTCAAATTTTCAATTTCATTAATAAAATCTTCGTAGCTCTCACAATCTTTAAACAAATATTTATAGATTTCTATCAAAAAATCCAATGATATTTTTTGGTTTTGTAGCAAAACACTGTCTTCAATATATGTTTTGTAATCAATATCATTCATAATGATATCAATTTTTTTGGAACCTTTTGCTCTTTTAATTCCTGAAAAAAATGATTTTAAGTCCATAAATCTGTCTACATAATATCTACTTAAAGTTGAATCATCCAGAAGACGGTCCAAAACAGGCATAGATTCATCGTAAGTTTCTAGTTGGTTAATGGATGTTTTCTTGATGTAGCTGTTTAATTTATAATAAATATCTCTAAAAAGTCCAACAGATGTTTTATTTTCGGAAAAAGCAATCATCTTTAAAATATCATTGAGCACAAAGTGATTGTAGAAATCATCCTTTTGATATCTTGAATGAAAACTAATATCCTGATCATATAAGTACTTCATTAGTGCTATTGACGAAATGTTTTTCCTGTATAAGATAGCAGTTTTCTTATCGGGATTGACATTATTTTTTAAATAAGAATACATTGACATGAAGTTTTGAGGAAATTTAATTATAATCTTCTTGTCTGATGATTTTGTTGAAGTTACATCTTTGTTGTAACGGTTTTTATTTTGTTTAATAAACAAATTACTAGCATTAACTATTTTATCGCTGCATCTAAAATTTTGGTCGATATAGTATATACTTGCACCAGGGAAAATTTTTTTGAAATCCAATAAATAACTTGGATCTGCTCCTCTAAATGAATAAATAGATTGGTCATCATCAGCCACTATGAATAAATTATTTTCAGGATAGGCAATCTTTTTTATAAGTTCAAATTGGATTTTAGAAGTATCTTGCCCTTCGTCCACTTGAATAAACTTATATTTACGTTTTATCCTTTTTAATATATACTCATTTTCATTTAAGATTTCAAACGATTTGGTTAACATATCATCAAAGTCTATAAAGAAATTCTTTTTCTTAAAAATTTCATATTCCATGTAAATTTTTTCGAAATTTTCAATGTCAAATTTAGGAAAATCTTTGACAATCATCATATTTTTACAATAACCGTAATACTGCAAGAACTTTTCAACGTCTTCGTCTTTTGAGTTGGTTTTGTTAATATGTCTAATTATATTTCTTATTACAAAATATTTATTTACATCATCATTGGACTCCAATATCTTAAATATTATATTGTTCATTTTGTAATGTAACTTAATAATATAATAGCAAAAAGAATGGATTGTAGAAAAATACGCTGAATCTGTTTCTGGGAATTTTTCGGAAAATCTTTCTTTCATATCTACTGCTTGGGACTTACTAAAAGTGATTGATAATACACTTTTAGGATCTACATTATAAACTTTTTCTAAGTATTTTATTCGATTTAACAAAACAGTAGTTTTTCCAGCGCCTGGTACTGCTAGAACCAAAGCAGCAGAGGTATAATGAGATATTGCTTTTTGCTGATTTTCAGTAAATTTCATATTATCACCAATAATTATTATATCAAAATGTTTGTGATTATTGGCAAATTGTAGTATTATTTAAGTATAAGATTTATGATAAGGGGTAGATAAAAATGTCAATGAATGAATTTTTAGAAAATAGAAAATCAATAAGAGATTTTAAATCAAAAAACCTTAGTGATTCAGATTTACAAAAAGTTGAATCTATTATTTTTGATATAAATAACTTAGCAAAAAAATACGATGTTAACTTCAAGTTATACAAAGACGGTTCTGTAGTTTACAATGCTCTTGATGGAGAAGGTGGATACGAAGGAACTATGATAAAAGCTAATCATTATATTTCTATGCAAGCGGATAAAAACAACGAATTATCAATGATTTTTGGTGCATATTATTTCGAAAATTTAATTACTAAATTAGATGCATTGAAGATAGGAAGCTGTTGGGTAACTATCGCTAATGCTTCAGAAGATGCCAAAAAAACAGCGTTTGATGAAAACTCAAACGTAGATTTCTTGCTTGCAATGGGATATGCTCCAAGTGAATTTGGATTTGGAAAGAAAAAATTTAGTTCAAGAATCGGTGTTGAAGAGTTTGTATGTGACAAATCATTGTCTACTCCAATTGATATAGATAAATTACAAAACTATGGTTTGGATGAATTATTTAGTTATTTGAGATTTGCTCCTTCAACTAAAAATGAACAACCATGGAGATTCGTATTAAATGATGACGATATTGATTTGTATATCAAAGACTACAAAGGAATTGAAAATTTAATAGATGCTGGAATTGTAATGTATTATTACACAGAACTAGCAAATTATAATAATATTGATGCTAATTGGAATGTAAAAGAAGAATTAAATGATAAAGACAATTTCAAATACATTGCATCAGTAAATTTCTAATTAGAAAATAAGCCTTTAATTAGGCTTTTTTAATACATAGCGTTATATGCCAAGGAGAATAATGAAATGAGAAAAAAGTACTTATTGTTGATTTTAGTTGGTTGTTTAATTTTGTCTAGTTGCGCAAAAAATGAAAAACAAAATTCCGAACAAAAAGAAGAGAAAAAAACTGAAGAAAAAATGAATAATGAAAACATAAGCTTATTTGCAGCTGCATCATTAGAAGAATCGTTAGCAAAAATTATTCCTGAATTTGAAAAAGAAAATAATGTAAAAGTCGACGTTAACTTAGCAAGTTCTGGGAAATTGCAAAAGCAAATCGAACAAAAAGCACCTTGTGATGTTTTCGTTTCTGCTGGTCAAAAGCAAGTAAAAGCTCTTGAAGAAAAAGAACTTGTAAAAGATTCAAAAAGTTTATTAAAGAATAAACTAGTAATAGTGAAAAACAAAGAAACAGACATTAAAATTTCTAAAATTGAAGATTTAGAAAATGTTAAAGGAAAGATAGCTGTTGCTGAATTAGAAACAGTTCCAGTTGGTCAGTATACAAAACAAAGTTTGACTCATTATAACTTATTGGATAAGCTTCAAGACAAATTTGTATATGGTAAAAACGTAAAAGATACATTAAGATTTGTTGATAGCAAAGAAGCGGATGTAGGTTTTGTATATTCTTCGGATTCTATAACAGATGATAAGGTTGAAGTAGCTTTTAATGTTGATGAAAGCTCTCACAAGCCTATAATTTATCCAATAACTAAAACAACTTATTCCAAGAATACTGATATGCAAAATAAATTGTATGAGTTCTTACAAAATAAATTATCGTTAGAATATTTCAAGGAAGCAGGTTTTGAATCTAGCAATGAATAATGATATTATGATGCCTATTATAATTTCATTAAAGGTATCCATAATCTCAACAATTATAACATCAATTCTATCAATATTTATTGCTTGGATGATGGTAAAGTTTAATAAGAAAAATGGTAGTATTTTAGAGGCAATTATCACATTGCCTCTTGTTTTACCACCGTCAATTTTAGGATACATTCTTTTGATTATAATAGGTAATAATGGTTTAATTGGAAAGTTTTTTTATGATAATTTTGGATGGAGTGTGATTTTTACTTGGAAAGCATGTGTTATTGCTTCTGTAATAGTATCGTTTCCGCTAATGTATCAAAACTGCAAATCCGCATTTCAAAGCATTGATAAAAAGATTTTAAATGCAGCAAGAACTATGGGAGCTAGTGAATGGAAAATATTTTTTAGATTGGCAATACCATTAGCATATACAGGAATAATAAGTGGATTGGTACTTGCTTTTGCAAGAAGTTTGGGAGAATTTGGAGCAACGATGATGGTCGCTGGAAATATTCCAAGCAAAACTCAAACAATACCATTAGCAATGTATTATGCTGTTGAACGAGGAGATAAAACGATGGCGAATACTCTAATGATAGTTGTAGTGGTTTTTTCCTTCTCGTTGATATATTTCTTGAACAGATGGATTGAAAAAAGAAGGAATAGAAATGCTGAAGTGTAATATTGAGAAACAATTGAATCATTTTGTACTTAATGTTGATTTTGATGTTAAAAATGAAATATTGTGTATTATGGGAGAATCCGGAAGTGGGAAGACATCTATTTTGAATTCAATAGCAGGTTTATTAACTCCGAATAAGGGAAGTATAGTTCTTAATGAGAACATTTTATTTTCAGAACAAATAAATTTGAAACCACAGGAAAGAAAAGTTGGATATGTTTTTCAAGATTATGCACTTTTTCCAAACATGAGCGTAAAGGACAATATATTTTTCATGAATCCTGATGAGTTCTACACAAATTCTTTAATAGAAAAATTAGGAATAGAATATCTTTTGCAAAATTTTCCAAATACTTTATCAGGTGGGGAAAAGCAAAAAGTATCAATAGTGAGAGCTTTGTCAAATAAACCGAACCTACTTTTAATGGATGAGCCTTTTAGTTCAATTGATGAAAAATTTAAAAATAAATTTTATGAAGAACTAATTGAGATAAAAAAATCATTGGATATTCCAATTATAATGGTGACTCATAATAGACTTGAAGCAGAAATTTTATCAAATAGAGTTATTTTTATTGATAAAGGTAGAATTGTAAAATAATCGTAAAATACAATAATTAGGTATTTTCTTATCATTTAGGGTATAATAATTATAGGAAACAACCAGGAGGTATTTGATGAAAATAAAGCAAAAGGTACTTAATATTGTAAATTCTAATGATTATATTCCTTTAACTTTTGATGAATTATCTTCAAGATTAAATATTGAAAAAAAAGATTATAAAATCTTTAATAAAATTATTAATGAACTACAAAAGGATAATAAAATTTTAGTAGATAAAAATTTTAATATAATTCCAATTTCACAGCAAAAAGCATATACAGGTACTATTCAAGGATCTGGAAGTGATTTTTGCTATTTTATTCCTGACGATGAAAGTATTGATGATATATTTATAGCCAAGAAAGATCTGAATGGTGCTATTCATAAAGACAAGGTATTAGTTACAATAACAGTTGAAAAAAAAACAAACAGAAGTCCAGAAGGCAAAGTATTACAAATTATTTCTAGAGAAACAAAAAAACTTGTGGGAACTTTTGATGAAGCTAAAGGTTATGGATTTGTAATTTTAGACGATAAAAAATACGGATTTGATGTTTTTGTACAATCTGGAAATAAAAATGGCGCAAAAAATAATGATAAAGTTGTTGTAAAACTTATTAAAACTCCTTCAAAAAAACACAAAAATCCAGAAGGAGTTATTGTTGAAGTTTTAGGAGCAAAAGATGATCCAGGAATTGATATATATTCTATAGCAAAAACTTTTAAATTGCCTTATGAATTTCCGAAGAAAGTAAAACAACAAGCACAAGAAATTGAACAACAAGTAGATGAATCAGAAAAAAAATCACGCATGGATTTTAGGGATTTGTTTACAGTTACAATTGATGGATATGATGCAAAAGATTTTGACGATGCTATAAGTATTTCAAAAAAAGGCGACAATTGTATATTATACGTTCATATTGCCGATGTAAGCTATTATGTTAGAAAAAACACTGCTCTTGATAAAGAAGCTTTTAGAAGAGGAACGAGTGTTTATATGTTAGATCGTGTAATTTCTATGTTACCAGTTGAATTATCAAATGGAATTTGCTCACTAAATCCAAATGAGGATAGACTTTGCTTGACAGTTAAGATGGAAATCTCACCAACTGGTAAAACTTTGGATTACAAATTTTATGAATCTGTTATAAATTCTGATTATAGATTGATTTACAAAGATGTATCAGACTTTTTAGAAGGAATAGATAATCCATACGATGATGAAAAACTTACAGATAATTTGTTACTAATGAAAGAATTGTATGAGATTCTAAGCGTTAGACGAAAAAACAGAGGAAGTATAGACTTTGATTTTCCAGAAACTAAAATTATTTTGGATGAAAACTCAAAAGTTATAGATGTTAAAAAAGATGAAAGAAGGATTGGCAATAAATTAATTGAAGAATTCATGCTAATTACTAATGAAACTGTAGCTAGTCATTTTGGTTATTTAGATAGACCATTCTTATACAGAGTGCATGAAGAGCCTGATGAAGAGAAGGTTAATACATTCAAAAGAATTTTGTCAAACTTTGGATATCATTTGAAAGGAAAGAACTTGTATTCAAAAGATTACCAAAGAATTTTAAATGAACTAGATGGCAAGCCTGAAAAACCTCTATTATCTTCGCTTTTATTAAGATCTATGCAAAAAGCTGAGTACAGCCAAAATCCTAGCATTCATTTTGGACTTGCATCGATGTTCTATACGCACTTCACTTCTCCAATCAGAAGATATCCGGATTTATTTATTCACAGAATTGTAAAGAATTTTATAAATCATAAGCCAGATACTAATAACGAAAAAGAATTCATGAAATATATCAAAGACATTGCTAAACAATGTTCAGCAACTGAAAGAAGAGCAGAAGAAGCTGAACGAGAAGCTATTGATATGAAATCAGCAGAATATATGCAACAACATATTGATGAAGAATTTGATGGTATTATTAGTTCTCTTACAAAATTTGGGATTTTTGTACAACTTGACAATACAATCGAAGGTTTAGTACAATTTCAATCTATGATAGATGATTATTATGTATTTGACGAAAAGAATTATACTGTGTATGGTGAAAGAACTAAAAAATCATACCATATTGGACAAAAAGTAAAAATAAAGGTAATAAACAGTGATAAGGACAAGCATCAAATTGATTTTGAATTTGTAAATTAGAGAAGGAATATAATGAGTGATATAAAATTATTAGCAAACAATAAAAAAGCGCGTCATGAGTATTTCATAGAAGATGTGTATGAATGCGGAATTGAGCTAAAAGGAACTGAAGTTAAGTCTATCAAAAAAGGAAAAGTTTCAATTAAAGAAAGTTATTGCATGATAGAAAATTCTGAAGTTTTTGTATATTCAATGAATGTAAGTCCGTACACACAAGGAAATATTTTTAACGTGGATAGTTTAAGAAAAAGAAAACTTTTAATGCATAAATCTGAAATCAGAAAATTAATTGGAAAAACAAAGGAACAAGGTTACACATTGATACCTTTAAGAGTTTACGAAAAAAATGGGCTTGTTAAGGTAGAAATTGCACTTGCAAAAGGTAAGAATTTGTATGACAAGAGAGAAACTTTGAAAAAACGAGACGATTTGAGAAATATGCAAAGAGCAATGAGAAGATAAGGAGTAACAATGAGCTTTGACGGAATTGCAACAAAAGCGATAGTTGACGATATAAAAGAAAAATTAACGAACGGTAAAATCAGTAAAGTTAATCAACCAGATAAAAACGAGTTAGATTTAATAATCTATAATAACAAACAAAATTATAAACTTCTTATTTCTGCATCCTCATCATTACCGAGGATGCATTTTACAAATGAAAATAAGAAGAATCCTATTGAAGCATATAATTTTTGTATGTTAATGAGAAAATATTTACAAGGAGCGGTAATTACTGACATTTATCAAGAATCAATGGATAGAGTTGTAAATATTGATATCAATAGTAGAGATGAAATGGGATATGATATGAATTACACATTAGTTGTGGAACTAATGGGCAAACATTCCAATATAATTTTGATTGAAAAAGAAAGTAAACTTATAGTAGATGCAATAAAAAGAATCAGTTTTGATACGAAAAGTATCAGACAAATTTTACCCAAAACTAAGTATTCATATTTGGAAGATGATAAAATAAATATTTTGAAATCTGATGATCTTCCATCTGAAATTGCTGAAGGGACTACTAAACTTCAACAAGTTTTTTATAAAAATTATACTGGTTTTTCTCCTACAATTTCTAGGGAAATTTGCTTGAGAGCTGATTTGGATTTTAATATCAAGCTAGAAGATTTGAATGAAGATGAAAAATCTAGATTTAATCAATGCTTTATTGATGTAAGAAATGCTATAAGAAATAGCGATTATGATTATTCTATAGTTATAGATGAGGATGAAAAGTTAAAGGATTTTCACGTTATAAAATTGGAGAATTATGGATATCAAAAGAAAAAATTTTCTGATATACACGAAATGCTTGATTACTATTATAAAAAGCACAGTTCAAATGACTCCATAACTCAAAAGTCTTCACATCTTAAAAAAATAGTTTCAAATAAAATACAAAGAAACTCCAATAAATTGAGTAATTTAACGATTGACTTGCAAGAAGCAAAGAAACGAGACATATACAAGGTTTATGCGGACCTTATAAGTTCCAATATGCATTTAATACAAAAAGGTATAGATAAAATAACAGTTGAAAACTTTTATGACAATATGAATAAAATAGAAATTCCTTTAAATCCCATAAAATCCGGAAATGAAAATGCACAAATTTACTATAAAAAATTTAGTAAATTAAAAACTAGAGAAAAAATGATTGAACAAGAACTTCCATTAATAAAGCAAGAAAATGAGTATTTGCTTCAACTTTTAGAAACTTTAGAAAGAGTTACAGAATACCAAGAATTATCTGAAATCAAGGATGAAATGGTAAAAATAGGTTTGATAAAAAAATCTAAGAAAAAAACTGCAAAAGTAAAACCATCCAAGCCAAGACATTTTATTACAAAAAATAGTGTTGATATATATGTAGGAAAAAACAACTATCAAAATGATAATTTAACTTTGAAACAAGCAAATAAGGAAGATATTTTTGTTCATGTAAAAGATATGCCAGGATCTCATGTTATTATGAGAAATGAAAATCTTGTTAAGGAAGATTATGATGTCGCGTGTTTCTTGGCAGCCTATTTCTCCTCAATGAGTAAAGAAAAATTCGTTGAAGTTGATTATACTGAAAAGAAAAACGTAAAAAAAGCTAAAGGAGCAAAACCAGGAATGGTGTTTTACAACAATTTCAACACTGTCAATGTAGACATGAGTTCATATAATATTGACGATATAAAAGAAATTGTTTAAAAAATGTAATAAATTATTGTAAATTTATTGAAGTTAATATAAACTAACAATATCAAGGGGGCGATAGAAATGAAGTCTATGACAGGATTTGGATCTTCAAGTTTGGAATTAGAAGATTGTAGCATAGATATAGAAATTAAATCTGTTAATAACAGGTATTTGGATTTCAATTTTTCGATGCCAAATTATCTGAATTTTATGTTAGAAGACATGAAGTCACTTATTAAATCTAAGTTAAAACGTGGTAGGGTTGATGTTTTTATCAAAATTAAAAAATATCAATTATCGGTTGATAGTGTGGATATCAATTATGAATTAGCTGAAAAAATCAAACAAAAGCTTGATTCATTAAATGAAAAATTAGACATGAAATCAGATATCAATGTTAGAGATTTAGTACAATATGAAGATGTAATGTCTTTTACTTACAAAGATTTGGATAATGAATTTTTGCATGATAATATTCTAAAAGTTCTTGATGAAGCTGTTAACAAAATTTATTCTATGAGATCTATAGAAGGAGATAACTTAGAAAAAGATTTATCTGAAAATCTTTCCAAAATAGAAACTGAAATAACAAAAATTGCAAGTTTGACTGAAAATAGCGTAAAAGAATACAGGGAGAATTTGTTTAAAAATATTTCGGAATTATTAGATGAAGAAAAAATAGACAAGGATAGAATGTACTTGGAAGTTGCGTTGATGGCAGATAAATCAGATATTAACGAAGAATTAAAAAGATTTGATTCTCATATAGTTCAATTCAAATCAACTATGGATATAAAACATAGCATTGGTCGAAAATTAGATTTCATTATCCAAGAAATGAATCGTGAAATCAATACAATTTCTTCAAAATCTAATGATGAATCTATTTCAGTTTGTGTTATTGAAGTTAAAAGTTTGATTGAAAAATTGAGAGAACAAGTACAAAATATTGAGTAGATGGAAAATGGAAAGTTTAGGTATAGGATTTTCAAATTTAGTTAATAGTAAAAGAATTATAGCAATTGTAAGTCCAGAAACGAATCCAATTAAAAGAATAGTTCAAAAAGCAAAAGAAGATAACAATCTTATAGATGTAACTTTTGGTAGAAAAACTAGAAGTGTAATTATAATGGATTCCAGTCATGTTGTGTTGAGTTGTCTTCAACCTGAGACTTTACAAATGAGATTAGATAAATCAAATAATAAGGAAGATTAATATGAGAGACGGGTTTTTATTAGTTGTTTCAGGGCCATCGGGAGTTGGCAAAGGAACTGTTTGCGAAAAATTAATTTCACAAAAAGATGATATCGTATATTCCGTTTCCGCTACGACAAGGAAAAAAAGACCTTACGAAGTGGATGGAGAAAATTATTACTTTTTGAGTTTAGATGAATTTAAGAAAAAAATAGATCAAGGAGAGTTCATAGAATATGCTAATGTGCATAACAATTTTTATGGAACTCCAAAATCATTTGTTTTTGACCAAATAAACAAAGGGGAGATAGTTATTCTCGAAATTGATGTTCAAGGAGCTTTGAAAGTTAAAGAAAACTATCCGGAAGCTGTTTTTGTATTCATTCTTCCACCAGATTTGATTGAACTTAGAAGAAGAATTGAAGGAAGAAACACAGAAGACGAAGAAACAATCAATATAAGAATGAATAATGCTAAAAAAGAATTGAGTTTTATTGATGAATATGATTATGCAGTAATTAATGAAGATGTTGATGAAACTGTGAAAAATATAGAAACTATAATTGATGCAGAAAAATTTAGAGTTGTAAAAGGAGAAAAATATGATTAATCCATCATTTAAAAAATTATCAGAAATAAATAATAGTAGATATGCACTTTGTGTTATGGTAAGCAAAAGAGCTAGAATGTTAATAGACGGTAAGGAAACTAAATTAAAGAAAGCAAAAGCGCAACCAGTTACCACTGCCTTAGAAGAAGTTATGGAAAAAAAGGTGTGGGAAGATAAAGCAAATGAATAAAAATATTCTTTTGGGAGTTACTGGAGGAATTGCTATTTACAAGGTTGTTGATGTTGTAAGTAGATTAAAAAAACTGGACTACAATATTAAAATAATAATGACAGATTCTGCATGTGAATTTGTAAGTCCAATGACATTTGAAACTATTGGTAAATGTGATGTTAAAAACAAAATGTTTCACAAAAATTCGCATAAAATTGTTGAACACATAGACCTTGCAAATTGGGCGGATTTGTTTTTAGTTGCACCTGCAAGTGCTAATATAATGGCAAAAATTAATCATGGTATTGCCGATGATTTACTAACATCAACAGCTTTAGCATATACAAAACCAATAATGTTTTGTGTAAGCATGAATACTAATATGCTTAATAATCCATCTACACAAAAAAACATAGAAGAATTAAAAGAAAAAAATCATTTAATTATCGATTCAAATAGTGGAATGCTTGCCTGCGACACAAAAGGAGATGGCAGGCTAAAAGAACCTTGGGAAATTGTAGAAGAAGTTGAAAATTATTTCTGTAAAAAAGATTTAAAAGGCAAGAAAGTTTTGATTACTGCAGGAGCTACCGTTGAAAGAATAGATCCTGTAAGATATATTACTAATGACTCAAGTGGTAAAATGGGTTACTCAATAGCGAAGAAAGCTTTCATGAGAGGAGCGGATGTGACTATTATTTCTGGAAAAACTTCAGTCGATAGTCCATACGGTATTGAAAATATTAAAGTACAATCTGCCATAGATATGAAAGAACAAATCGAAAGTTGTGTTGATGACTATGATTGTTTGATTATGGCAGCAGCAGTAAGTGATTTTAAAGTTAAAAATCGAAAAGATTTAAAAATAAAAAAACAAGACGGGATTCACTCTTTAGAATTAGAAGAAAATCCTGACATTTTAAAATCATTAAATAAAAAAGAAAATCAAATTTTTATTGGTTTTGCAGCAGAAACAAACAATTTAATCAAAAATGCTGAGAAGAAATTAAACAAAAAAAATTTGGATTATATTGTATTAAACGATGTATCCAAGAAAGATATTGGGTTTAATTCTGAGTACAATAAGGTATCTATTATCAGCAAAAATCAAATATTAGAATTAGATAAGGATACAAAATTAAACATAGCAGATAAGATTTTGGATTTAATAAAGTAGGGAAATATGTATATTGATGTTATTTTTAGAAACAAATCAAAGATGACTAATAGGCTGTACTCTTATTTTACAAGTGAAGATGTTGAAGTTGGGATGAGAGTTATAGTACCTTTTGGGAAATCAAATATTAATAAATTAGCATTAGTGGTTAGAATTAACGACAATCCTAAAGAAGATATCGAATACAAAAAAATAATATCAGTAGTAGATTTAAATCCTATTGTTACACAAGAATCCATTGATATTGCTTTTTTTATGGTTGATCGATATCTAAGTGATTATAGCTCTGCATTTCAGACTATCTTACCTCCTGGAAATTTTGAAGAATTAAAGGAGTATTTCATTGCTAATGAAAAGTTAAAAGACGAAGACGAGGATTTGTACAATATTCTTAAAGATAAAAAAGAATATTCAGAGATAAGAGATGTATCTGATATTAGCCACAAAAAATTAATGGATTATGTAAAATCTGACTTGCTAAAAATGGATTTAGTTTACGACCAACAAATTGCTCCCAAATTAGAAAAGTACGTTAAACTTGTCTTAGATAATCCATCTATTTCAAAAAGAGCAAGTGCTCAAATAAAAGTAGTAGAGACACTTAAAAATAAAAGTAACATGCTTTATAGTGAACTTTTATCCAAAACAAAAACATCTTCGAGTGTGATAAAAGCTCTTGAAGAAAAGAAAATAGTTGAGGTTTATTTCAAAGAAGTTGATAGAGTTGTGCTAGAAGACACTAAGGTTTATGAAAAAATTAAACTGAATTCACAGCAACAAAAAGCTTACAACTCAATCTTAGAAAATCAATTCAATTTATTACATGGGGTTACAGGTAGCGGAAAGACGGAAGTTTATTTGCATTTAGTTGAAAAGATGCTAAATGAAGGAAAAGATAGCATAATATTAGTGCCTGAAATTTCACTAACTCCTCAGACAATTGAAAGATTTGAGGGAAGATTTCCAGGAAAAGTCGCGATTATACACTCTAAGTTAAATATCAACGAAAAATTCGAACAATTTCGAAAAATGTATAATGGAGAATATAAAATTGTCGTTGGAGCAAGAAGTGCTGTGTTTTCTCCATTTAAAAATTTAGGGCTAGTAATAATTGACGAGGAACACGAGACAAGTTATGTAAGTGAAAAAAATCCAAAATACAATGCTATAGATATTTCTAGGTTTAGAGCAAAATACAATGATGCTAAATTGGTTTTGGGTTCTGCAACTCCAGGAGTTGAAGAATACAAAAAAGCTTTGGATGGCGAATACAACCTAATTGAAATGAACAAAAGAGCTAATAACACTAATCCAGTTGAGTGTACTATTGTTGACATGAGAAAAGAATTAGAAACTGGAAATATGAGAATGTTCAGTAAGGTTCTTTTAAATAAAATACAAGAAAATTTAAATAACAAGAAACAAACAATTTTATTTTTGAACAAAAGAGGTCACACTTCTTTTATTTCATGTAGAAGATGTGGATATGTATTAAAATGTGACAGCTGTGATGTTTCTATGACATATCATAAGACAAAAAACAGATTGATTTGTCACATGTGTGGAAGAACTGCATTAAAACCAAAAGTTTGTCCCAATTGTGGTTCGAAATTTATAAAAGAATTTGGAGCAGGTACTCAAAAACTAGAAGAAGAAACCAGAGAACTTTTTCCAAATGCGAGAATCGCAAGAATGGACAGAGATACTACTAACACGAAAAAAGATTATAAAAAAATCTATGATATGATGACTAGTCAGGAAATTGACATATTAATAGGCACTCAAATGTTGTCTAAAGGATTCGATTTTCCAAATGTGACATTAGTTGGTGTATTGGCTGCAGATATCAGCTTGAACTTGGGAGATTATAAGTCAAACGAGAAAACTTTTCAGCTGATAACACAAGTAGCTGGAAGGGCTGGAAGAGCGGAATATGAAGGAGATGTGATTATACAAACTTACAAACCTGAAAATTTTGCAATTACTTCAGCTGCTCTTCATGATTACAAAATATTTTACGAAAAAGAGATAAAACTCAGAAAAGCGTTTAATTATCCACCATTTTTTAGAATATTAAACATCAACATTTCAAGTAGAAATAGAAATGTTGCTATGAAAAAAATCACTGAGATTTCCAATTACATTGCCGCATTGATTAGGAAAAACAAATTATCTACAACATTGATAAACGGGCCTCATCCTTCACCAATCGAAAGAATAAATAATATGTATAGGTTTGATTTGTACTATAAATTCCCGAACGGAGAAGATAAAATCATAGATATAGTAAAAAAAGTGTTGATTAATAATGAATACAATATTAACTTAGAGGGGATTACTTTAAAAATCACTTTAGATCCTCAAAGTTATTTTTAGGAGATAAAATGGCATTAAGACAAATAAGATTAAAAAATGATCAAATCTTGAGAAAAAAATCAAGAGAAGTTGAAAAAATAGATGAAAGAATCAAACAAATCGTTGAAGATATGTTTGAGACAATGTATGAAAATAAAGGAATAGGATTAGCTTGCGTCCAAGTAGGGATGCTTAAAAGAATAGTTGTTATTGATATGCAAGATGAAGATGGACAAATGGTTTTGATTAATCCTAAAATTATAAAAAAATCTGATGAAAAACAAATCAATGTTGAGGGATGCCTTTCAATTCCAGGAGAAAATGGATATGTTGAAAGACCAAAAACTGTTATTGTAGAATACACTGATTTGAATGGAAATGTTCAACAAAAAACAGCCTCTGATTATAAAGCACATTGTTTTTGTCATGAGTTAGACCATTTAGACGGGGTATTATACACTGATAAAGTTTTAAATCTTAGCGAAGAAGAAATTGAGAGATTGAACAATGAAAAATAAAATTGTATTTGCTGGATCACCTGATTTTGCGGTTGAAAGTTTACAAAAATTATACGATAATCCATATAACGAAATTCAATTAGTAATATCTCAACAAGATAAAAAAAGAAATAGGAATAAATTTTCTCCCACTGCAGTAAAGAAAAGAGCAATGGATTTGGGAATAGAAGTCATTACTCCAAAAAATATCAACGACGATGAAGTTTTTGATATGCTAGATAAACTTAATCCTGATTTTATTGTCGTCGTAGCTTATGGACAATTAATTAAAAAAAGAATCTTGGATAGATTTAAAAATAGGATTTTAAATGTGCATGCATCAATTTTACCGAAATACAGAGGTGCTGCCCCAATTAATTATTCACTTATAAACGGCGATAAAGAATCTGGAGTAAGCATTATGCTAGTGGAAGAGGGACTTGACGCAGGGGATATCCTAGCTATCGATAAAATTGATTTAGATGATAAAATAATGCTTGAAGAATTGCACGATAAATTAATGATTATGGGAGCTGGCCTGATAAATAAAGTTATAGATGATTACCACAACTATTTTGATTCAAGGATAAAACAAAATGAAGAAGAAGCATCAACTGTTGGTAAAATAAATAAATCTATGGGTGAGATTGATTTCAATGAAAAATCTGATGTAATTTACAATAAATTTAGAGGATTGACTCCATGGCCAGGTTTGTTTTTTACATTAAACGAACAAAAAGTAAAAGTTCATAATATCAACATAATAAAACAATACAATGATAAAAAGAATGGCGAAGTTGTAAAAGTAGATAAAAATGGAATTAAAGTTTCTTGTGAAGATGGTTTTATAGTTATCACAAGATTACAACTTCCTAATAAAAAACCTCTTAATGTAAGTGAATATTTGAATGGTAATTCATTTGAAGAGGGGATAATTTTGTAGGAGGAAACATTGTTTAATTTTTATTATGATAAAACTATGATTTTACTGATACCAGCTTTAATATTGGCTTTTTATTCTCAATACAAAGTAACTCATACTTTTGAAAAGTATAAGAAAATTACTAATTCAAAAGGTTTGACTGGAAAAGAAATGGCAAGAGTTTTACTTGATTATGAAGGTTTATCTGAAATAGAAATTGTAAATGTTCAAGGTAGTTTGTCAGATTATTATGATTCATCAAAAAAAGTCTTAGCTTTGTCTGATGATGTTTATAATAGTCAATCAATTTCAGCGGTTACTGTTGCAAGTCATGAGGTTGGTCATGCAATTCAAGACAAGGAAAATTACGGATTTTTAAGATTTAGAGAATCATTATTTCCTGTTGTGAATTTTGCTTCTAAATCAGTATGGATTTTACTTTTACTTGGATTTATGTTTAGTATGAAACCATTGGTAGAATTCGGAATTATATTATTTTCGGCTACAGTGTTGTTTCAAGTTGTTACATTACCAGTAGAATTTGATGCTAGTAAAAGAGCTATAAGAGCGTTATCTAATGGCTTATTAATTGAAGATGAAATCGAACCTGCAAAGCAAGTTTTAAAAGCTGCGGCACTGACATATATAGCAAGTGCTTTAGTTTCTTTATTACAATTGGTAAGATTAATACTAATATCAAGAGATAGAGATTAAAATTAAAGTAAATTGAGCCTAAAATAAGGATTTTCCTATTAGGTTCAATTTTTTTTATTTGATTTTTAGTGTAAAATAGATATTGTAATAAAAATAATTAAAAGAAATGAGAGACTATGAATATTAGACAAGAAATAATTAATATAACGAATTCAATTAATAATAAATCAGGATATTCATCTGAAATATTGAAGACTTATGATTATAAAGACTTAGATAAAAGTGATATTGGATATATCAAAAGATGTGTATTTACAGAAATTGAAAATAGATTTTTCATAGACTATGTAATATCAAAGTGTAGCGATTTAGGAATAAACAAGCTTGATAAAATTGTGTTAGAAATATTACGTATGGCTACTACTGAAATATTATTTATGAAAACAGCTGATTATGCTGTTGTTGATGAATCTGTAGAACTAGCTGGTAGTTTGACTAAGTACAAAGATTATGTCAATGCCGTATTAAGAGAAGTATGTAGATTTAATTTTGAGGAAGAAGATTTGGAGGATAATATAAAATTTTCAATCAATAAAGAGTTGTTAAAGATGTTGAACAAATCTTATTCCAAAAAAACTGTAAGAAAACTTCTTAAATCATTTTTTTACAAATCTGATTTTGTTATTAAAGAAAATAAATTGAAAGAAAACAACTTGAAAGTAAATTTAGAAAATCAAGGATTTATATTACAAGATCATCCTTTTTTACAAGATAGTTATATTGTAGAAAATCCTGAATCTATTATTGATACAGACGAATTTAAAGAAGGTAAATTTCTTATTCAAGATGGTTCTTGCAGTTTGTGTGCTGAAATTTTAGAGCCTATGGATAATTCTATTGTACTTGATATATGCTCTGCACCAGGCTCAAAATCATGTAATATACAAGAATTGACTAATAATCAATCAATTTTATATTGTAACGATATTAACGAGAATAAAATATATAGAATCAAAGAAAATGTCGAAAAATGTGGAGTCGGAAATGTACAATATATGAATTTCGATGCTACAATTTTCCAAGATAGTTTAGTAAATAAATTTGATAGAATTCTTGTGGATGCTCCTTGCTCTGCAACAGGCGTCATTAATAAAAATCCTGAGATAAAGTTGTTTAGAACGAAAAAAGATGTAGAATATTTGGTGGAAACTCAAAGAAAAATACTTGAAAATTGTGAGAAATACTTAAAAAAAGGCGGAATATTAGTTTACTCAACATGTTCTCTTCTAAAAGAAGAAAATGAGAATAATGTGGACTTTATAGAAAATAAGTTACATTTGAAAAGAGAGGATATTGATTTTTATGGTGAGAAGAACGAGTTAATAAAACTAATGCCTTTTCAAAAAGGAACACAGGGATTTTTTATATCTAAGTTTGTGAAATGTGATTAGATTACAAAATTCGATATTTTTGATATAATCTAAATTGGTGAATAATATGCAAAATAAACTCATATTGGAAAATTTAACTGTCTATGAATTAAAGGATTTTTTTGAAAATAATGGAGAAAAATCTTTTAGAGCTTTACAATATTTCCAAGCTATTCATAAAAACAGAATATTAAATCCTGATAAAATGACTAACTTTTCTAATGATTTACGACAAAAACTATACGATTATAATGATATTAGAAATTGTTCAATAATAAAAAGGATAGATTCAAAACTAGATAATACAAAAAAATATCTCGTTGAGTTGAATGATGGTAATATTGTCGAAACAGTATTTATGGAGTATAAGACACATACTTCGATATGCTTATCAACTCAAATTGGTTGTAAAATGGGATGTAAGTTTTGCGCATCAACTAAAAAAAGTTTCGTACGAAATCTAGAACCTTATGAAATGTGTGCCCAAATTTATCTGGTAGAGAATGATTTAAATTTAAAAATCAACAATATCGTATTAATGGGAATTGGAGAGCCACTTGATAATTATGATAACGTCATTAGATTTATTGATTTAATTACAAACACAGAAGGACAAGATATGTCTATTCGAAACATAACATTATCTACATGTGGATTAGTAGATAAAATAATAAAACTTGCTGATGATAATATTGGAATTAATATAACTATTTCGCTTCATAATCCTTTTGATGATGAAAGAAATAATCTTATGCCTATTGGGAACAAATATCCAATTGAACAAATACTCGATGCATGTGATTATTATTTTAATAAAACTAAAAGGCGCATTGGATTTGAATATACTGTTATTGAAAATGTAAATGATTCTAAAAAATACATGGACAAATTAGTTAGTTTGTTAAGAAACAGAAATTGTCTTCTTAATTTAATAACATTAAATCCAATTGAAGAATTTAATCAAAAATCTCCAGATAGATACAAGATGACAGAATTTATGAATTATATGAATAAAAACAATGTTAATACAACAATAAGGAGAAAACAAGGCGTTGATATAGATGGGGCCTGTGGACAATTACGAATTAACAATATGATTAAAAGAGGTGTGAAATGAAATATGCTTCAAACACAGACATCGGGCTGGTAAGGAAACTAAATGAAGATTATCATATGAATTATATTACAGATGATTTTAGCTTGCTTGTTGTTTGTGATGGAATGGGTGGACATAAAGCTGGTGAAGTAGCAAGTAAAAAAGCTGTCGAAACAGTTATAAATTACGTGAAAGAAAATGAAAATGAAAAAGACTATAAAAAAATGCTTATTAAAGCTATAACACTAGCAAATGAAGAAGTTTATAAAGATAGTGAAAATAATACTGAACATAGAAATATGGGAACGACAATTGTTGCTTGTTTGATTCATGGTGAAAATGCTATTGTGGCAAATGTGGGTGACAGCAGACTATATTTGTATAGGAATGAAGAATTAGAACAAATAACAGTAGATCATTCTCTTGTAAATGATTTATTATCATCAGGAACCATTACAGAAGAGGAAGCTATTGATTTTTCACAAAAAAATGTTATTACAAGGTCATTAGGTATTCAAGATACTGTAGATGTAGATATTTTTGACATTAAACTTATTAAAGATGATTTGATTTTAATGTGTACAGATGGTTTGACTTCACAATTGGAAAAAGAAGAAATAATTGAAATCATTAAAGAAGAATCAAACTTAGATGATATTATCAAAAAACTAATAAATGAAGCAAATGATTTCGAGGGCATAGATAATGTAACTATTACGCTTTATTTATATGAAGGTGAAAATTATGATAGGTAAAGTTTTAGGCGATAGATATGAAATTATAGAAGAAGTCGGCGTTGGTGGGATGGCTAAGGTGTATAAAGCCTTAGATACTGTTTTGAATCGATATGTTGCTGTTAAAGTTTTAAAAAACGAATACATGGAAGATCAAGACTTTTTAAGAAAATTCGCTATGGAAGCTCAATCTGCCGCATCATTAACTCATGCTAATATAGTTAGTGTATTTGATGTAGGAAGCTCATATGTGGATGGCAGAAAATACAATTATATTGTGATGGAATATGTTGATGGTAAAACATTAAAAGATATAATAGATGAAAAGCAAATTTTGCCAATTGAAGATATAGTTAATTATGGAGTTCAAATAGCTAGCGCATTAGAATGTGCACATAAAAATGGAATAATTCACAGAGATATTAAACCACATAATATGCTAATTGATAAATCTAATAATTTAAAAGCAACAGATTTTGGTATTGCGAGAATTTCATCATCTGCTACTTTAACGTACACTTCAACTGTGTTGGGAACTGTACATTATATTTCTCCGGAACAGGCAAAAGGCAAGTTTATTGATGAGAAAAGCGATATTTATTCATTAGGAGTAGTTTTATACCAAATGGCAACGGGTGAGGTTCCATTTGATGCACCAAATGCGGTTGGAATTGCATTAAAGCATATTCAAGATCCGTTGGTTCCCCCTATAAATTTAAGACATGATTTGCCACAAGGACTAAATGATATCATAGTTAAAGCTATGTCAAAAGATCCTAATGAAAGATTTAAATCTGCTACAGAATTAAAAGAAGTATTGAAAAATTACCAAAACTATTCTTCAGATTTATATCAAAAAACTACAAAAAGTCCAATAATAAAAGAGAATGATGAACAACCAGAAATCAAAGAAGCGGTCTATAAAACACCGAAACAATCTTCGACAAAGGACAAAAAAAACAATTCAAAAAAATTTATGTGGATTTTATTACCTATAGTATTAGCGGCTTTAGTATTTGTAGGAATTATATTCGGGAAAAAATATATTAATAAAAACAAACAAGACTTAGTTGCAGTACCGGCGCTTACTGGTTTAACAGAAAATGACGCTATAAATAAGGCAAAGGCTAATAATTTGATTGCTGTAGTATCAGAATACAAAACTGAAAACAGTGTTGAACCGGGTAAAGTTTTAGAACAAGATCCAGAATCAAGCACGGAAGTAAAAAAAGGTACTATAATAAAATTAGTTGTTAGCAAGGGAGAAGAACAGGTTTCGGTTCCAAACTTATCAAATATGACGGTGGAAAATGCTAAAATTCAACTTAACAAATTAGGGCTAGAAATCGGTGAAATTACTAAAGAAAACAGTGATAATTTTGAAACTGGTAAAATTATGCAACAACACCCAGATGCAGGAACTAGCATTAGCAAAGATTCTAAGATTGATGTGGTAATTTCTTTAGGTAAGAAAGAAGAATTAGTGGAAATGGTAGATTTAATAGGTACAGACATTAGCCAAGCTAGTAATAAATTAAAATCAATTGGATTAAATATAGGTAACATTGAAAAGAAATTTAGCAATGAATACGATGTAAACCAAGTTATATGGCAACAATACGACGCAGGAAAGAAATTAAAAAAAGATAGTTCAATAGATGTTATCATTAGTAAAGGCAAGAAAGAACCTGAAATAATTGAAAAAGTATTTAGGATAAGCAAACCTGTGGAACAAGGAATTTATACAGTTACAATAAAAGATGAAACTGAAAATAATATAATCTACGAAGAAAATCATGATGCATCTGAAGGCAATATCAGAATTAAAGTTAAAGTAAAGCCAAATAATGACATTAAAGTGTATGTCAATGGAGAATTGATTAATGTCGGATAAAACAGGTGTAATTACAAAAATACAAAGAGAATTGTTTTATGTGAGTGTTGGAAATGAAGTTTATCCTTCAAAAGCCAAGGGGAATTTTAGAAACAAAAAAATAACTCCAGTTGTAGGAGATAAAGTAGACATTCATATAGAAAATGGTCTTGGATTTATTTTAAATATACATCCAAGATCGGTGCTTCTCCATAGACCAGAAGTAAGCAATGTTGATAAATGCTTCGTTTTATCCAGTATAAAATCACCTAATATTAATCTGATGTTATTAGATAAATTCTTAATAATGATAGAAAAAAACAATTTAGATTGTGTAATTGTTTTTAATAAGTGTGATTTATTGACTGAAGATGAAATGCAGAGTTATTCTGATATATACAGAAATATAGGTTATAAAGTAATATTCAACTCAAACCAAAATACTGATGTTAACAATAAATTATTAAACGAATTTAAAAATCACATAAGCTGTGTAATTGGTCCAAGCGGAGCCGGAAAATCAAGTACATTGAAAAAATTATTTCCTAATGAAGATTTTGTATCTGGTAAAATAAGCGATAAAACTCAAAGAGGAAAGCAGACTACTAGACACATCGAAATAAAAAGGGTTGATGAAGACACATATGTACTAGATACACCTGGTTTTAGTTCTTTTGATTTGTCATTTTTAGATGATAAATCAGAAATCAAGAAAAATTTTATTGAATTTAAAGCAAATAGCGACAAATGTAAATTTAATAATTGTGATCACATTAATGAACCAAAATGTGAAATAAAAAAGCTTGTTGAAAAAGGAGTTATATCTAAAAGTAGATATGATAATTATTTGGAAATTGTTGAAGAATACGAAAAATTTAGGAGGTATTAATGGCTTATTTAAGTCCGTCTTTATTGGCTTGTAACTTTTTTGAGTTAGAAAAAAATTTAGAGATATTAAAAAATAAAGGAATAAAATATTTGCATCTTGATGTAATGGATGGAAATTTCGTACCGAACATATCTTTTGGGTCAGCAGTAATAAAACAAATCAGACAAAAATATCCAGAATTTATTCTTGATTGTCATTTGATGGTTAATAAACCTGAAGATATAATTGATGAAATTATAAATGCAGGAGCTGATATAATTACATTTCATCCGGAAGCTACTTTTCACCCTCATAGAGCTATCCAAACAGTTCATAAAGCAGGCAAAAAATGTGGACTGGCATTAAATCCATCAACTGGATTAGAATGTTGTAAATATATAATTGATGATTTGGATATAATCCTTGTAATGAGTGTAAATCCTGGTTTTGGAGGTCAATCATTTATTGAAAGTCAATATATAAAATTAAAAGATACGAGAAAAATGATTGATTTATCAGAAAGGGATATTATATTGGAAGTAGATGGTGGAGTTAAGACATCAAATGTAGATAAAGTATTGGAATCAGGAGCTGACTTGATAGTTAGCGGTTCTGATGTTTTTAACGAAAATATAGAATCGCAATTAGATATATACAATCAAAAACTAAAATAAGGAGGACTAATTGAATAAAAATTTGAAGTTTATGGTTGAAGGAGCTATAACATTGGCTCTTACAGCTGTATTAAATAGTATTGTTATTTTTAAGATGCCAAGGGGAGGATCTATTTCTTTGGCTGGATATGTTCCTATTTTATTGTTTGGACTTAGATGGGGATTGAAGCCTGGAATTATAATTGGATTAATGTATGGGATTTTAGATAGTTTTGTTGATTCTTATGTTATTCATCCTGTACAATATTTGCTTGATTATCCAGTTGCTTATATGGCGCTTGGACTATCAGGATTAGGATGTAATAAAGATACATTAAGTGGTAAAATTAATTTTAAAATGATTTTAGCATGTATATTTGCAGTTTTAATGAGAGGTGTGGCTGCAATATTAAGTGGTTATGTCTTTTTTAAAGATACTCTTCCTAAGGATATACCAGCATTGTTAGGATCATTCTTGTATAATATAACTTATATAGTTCCTAATGGAATTATTGCTATAGTAGTAATATTGATTTTAATTAAACCTGTATCTAAGGTAAGTAAAAAATGATTGGTTTAATTTGCTGTGCAGGGGAATTATCCGATAAAAACATATTTGAAGAGTATTATGAAAAATCTGATATAAAAATTGCTGTCGATGGTGGTACGAAATATTTTACTACCTACAACAAAGATTTTGATTTTGCAATAGGAGATTTTGATTCGATAAAAGTAGAGGACAAAAACTTCTTAGAGAAAAATGATAAGATTTTTCAAGAATATAATTGCAAGAAGGATTTTACTGATTTTGAAGCGGCAATAAACATTTTGATTGAAAAAAACTGCACAAAAATTTATGCATTTGGTGCTACTGGAACCAGATTGGATCATACTATTTCAAATCTAATTTATTCAAAAAAATGCTTTGATAATGGGATTGAACTTATATTTGTAGGAAACAACAATATAATTAAATTCTTAGGCAAGAGTGTCGAATGTGTTATGAAATACGATTATATTTCTATTATTGTATTATCGAATAATGGAATGAAATTGAAATTAGATGGATTTGAATACGACAGTGATTTATTAGATGTGGATTTCTGCTCGACATTGACTATAAGCAATAAAATTAAAGATAAAAAAGCATATATAGAATTATTAGAGGGGTATGGCCTTTTAATTGATTCTAGAGATTAAAAAAGAGTCGAAATCTCGACTCTTAATTTTATTCTTCTTCTGTTGTTTTGATGAATTGAGGTCTCTCAACTAAACCTGATCTTAAGCATCTAGTGCATACATTGATTCTTTTTGGCTTTCCATCAACTAAAGCTCTTACTTTTCTAATGTTAGGAGCCCAGCTTCTATTTGAAGATCTTAAAGAAAATGATCTATTATTTCCGAAACTTCTTGATTTACCACAAATTTCACATTTTTTGGACATAATTACACCTCCTGGTTCTTTTTCAAATGTCTCTTGATATTATAGCATACTTTAAAACTGAATTTCAAGCTTTTAACGCTAAAATATGTTATAATAATATAGTATTAATATGTAAATTAGAATCTTAAACATTAAAAGAGTATAATATAACTAATGAGTATCACAATATAGGAGGTAATATGACTACTAAAATTGATAACGAATATGGTTCAATATTAATATCAGATAATATCGTTAGAACTATTGCTAGTGAAACAGCTATGACTTGTTATGGAATTGTAGGATTAGCTTATAAAAATTTGTCGGATGGATTTTTAATGTTACTCAATAAAGAAAATATGAGTAAGGGAGTAAAAGTTTACTCAAAAAACAATAAAATCATAATTGATTTGACTGTTGTTTTGGAATATGGTACTAAAATTGCTGTAGTTTGCCAAAATATTATTGATACAGTTAAATATAGTGTAGAAAACAAGACAGGTCTTGAAGTTGAATGTGTTAATGTTCTTGTTCAAGATATGAGAATAAACGAAGAAAAATAGGAGGCACAATGAAAAATGACGCAACACTGTTCAAGAATTGCCTTCTAGCGGGATTTAAGAACTTAGAAAATAAAAGAGAAATTGTAAATAGCTTAAATGTATTTCCTGTGCCTGATGGAGATACTGGTACTAATATGACATTAACAATAAAATCAGCTATTTCTAAAGTAAATAATGTGGCTGATTTGACTATTGCAAATTTGGCTAAAGCTATGAGTGATGGTTCTCTAATGGGAGCTAGAGGTAATTCTGGAGTTATCACTTCTCAAATAATGAGAGGTTTTTATAATGGATTTAAGGATTATACAGAATTTAATATATTTGCATTAAGAGACGGATTTGTCGAAAGTTATAAAACTGCATATAAAGCTGTAATGAAACCTACAGAAGGAACTATTCTTACAGTTTCGAGATGCATGGGAGAGTTTGCTGAACAAAACTATCAAAATTATGAAGATGTAAAAGAATTTTTGACAGATATTATTTCAGAAGGTAATAAGGCACTTCTTAAAACCAAAGAAATGTTACCTGTTTTGAAAGAAGCTGATGTAGTTGATGCTGGTGGCCAAGGATTAATGTTATTTTTGGAAGGAGTATTAAATTACGACAATGAAAAATTAATCTCCGAAACAATAATAGATGAATCTTCTAGAACAATAACAGAAAATACGAACGTAGTATCAGATGAAGAAATTGAATTTGGATATTGTACTGAATTTTTCATAATGACTGATGCAGATGAAAACTCATATAGATCAAAATTAGAAAATTTTGGTGATTGTTTATTAGTTGTAAAAGGTGATGGGGTAATCAAAACTCATATTCATACGAATAATCCTGGAAAAGTTCTAGAAATAGCTATGGAATTGGGAGCTTTAAAAGATATCAAAATAGATAATATGAGGTTGCAACATCAAAACTTGCACTCCACTGAAGAAGAAATAAATAAAGCTTTTGAAAAAACATCAGAACCGGAAAAAGATTTTGGCTTTGTTGTTGTAAGTAGTGGAAAAGGCTTCAGTAAAGTTTTTGAAATGTTGAATGTAGATGAAGTGATTACAGGTGGTCAAACAATGAATCCTTCAACAGAAGATATAGTAAACGCCATTGAGAAATTAAATGCTAAATCAGTATTTGTTTTCCCTAATAATAAAAATATTATATTATCCGCTAATCAAGCAAAACAAATAGTTGACAAGGATGTATATGTTATAGAAACAAAGGCGGTACCACAATCTATCTCTGCACTTTTAGCTTTCAACGAAGAAGCTAGTGCTGAAGATAACTTTAATACTTTTAATGATGTTATATCTACAGTAAAAACTGGTGAAGTTACATTTGCTGTAAAAGATTTAAATATGTCAGATATAAAAGTTAAAAAAGATGATATCATTGGACTAGATCAAAAAAATATAAGAGCCGTTGGAAATGATATTAATAAGGTTTCAATGGATTTATTGAGACAATTAATTCAAAAGGATGATTCTTTAATAACAATTTATTACGGTGAAGGCTGTGATGAAATGATAGCAAATAAGTTAAAGGATAGTTTGGAAGAAGAATATAAGGATATTGATATTGAGGTTGTTGAAGGCTCTCAACCTTTGTATTATTATGTATTCTCAATAGAATAACTCCTTACAAATAATTACAAGTAATAGATCGATTATAATCGGTCTATTACTTGTATGTTTTATTGTAAGGTTTTTTTGTGTGGTGAGTTATGAAACTTTCAGAAATAAAAGGAATTGGTAAGAAAAAATTAGAAGTATTAAATTCTATGGGGGTTTTTAGTGTAGATGATTTGTTGAATTATTTTCCTTATAGATATGAAAATAGATCAATTATCAAAAATATTACAGATACACGTGATGAAGAAAATTGTGTAATAAAAGTTAAGTTCATTTCAAAACCGATTACTAAGTATTTAAGAAAAAATCTAAATTTAACATCAGCTATTGCTTTCGATGAGACATCAAAAATCAATGTTTCTTGGTTTAATCAACCTTTTATTAGAAATCAAATTTTACCAAATACTACTTATTATTTGTATGGAAAGATACAAAGAGTTCAAAATCAATTTAAAATATCATCTCCTATACTAAGCAAGACTTTCGGGGGTAAACTTGGTATAATCTATCCTATTTACAAAGTAAAAAAAGGTATAACAAATAACGATATGATTAAATTTATTGATTTTGCTCTGAAACATTGTATAGATGAAGTTAAAAGTGTTATTCCGTATAGTATGATTAAAAATTATGATATCGAAAACAAAAGAAATGCCATCAAAAACATACACAAACCACTGGACTATGCTCAATTTAAAAGAGCTAGAACAGCACTTGTCCTTGAAGAAGTTATTATAATGCAATTAGCAATGAAATCTATGAAAACTTCAATAAATGATCAAAATTATATTAAGTTTGATACTGATAACAGCGTTGATGAATTCATAAAATCTTTGAAATTTGAACTAACTAAAGGGCAATTAGATGCTATAAGAGATATTGAAAAAGATATGATATCTAAGAAGAGGATGAATAGATTAATTCAAGGTGATGTTGGAAGTGGAAAGACAATTGTTGCTGAAGCAGCCATTATTAAATCTTATTGTAGTGGTTATCAATCAGCTTTTATGGCTCCCACAGATATTTTAGCGACACAGCATTACGAAAGTTTATCGAAAGATTTCTCGAAGTTTGGATTAAAGGTTTGTTTATTAAAGTCTGATTTATCAAAATTAGAAAAAGATTCTGTTTTAGAAGGCATACAATCTGGGTATTTTGATGTTATAGTTGGAACTCATGCAATTATACAGGATTTTGTAGATTTTAAAAACTTAGGTCTTGTAATTACGGATGAGCAACATAGGTTTGGAGTAGGTCAAAGGAAGAAAATATCCGACAAAGGGAAAAATCCAGATGTTCTTGTAATGACTGCAACTCCTATACCAAGAACATTAGCACTTTCTTATTATGGAGATTTGGATATATCAACGATAAATGAAATGCCTAAAGGTCGAAAAATAATTGAAACATACTCTGTTGGGTTTAGTTATGAGAAAAGGATAGCGGCTTTTATAAGAAAACAAATAGAAAATGGATTTCAAGCGTATATTGTGTGTCCATTGATAGAAGAATCAGAAACTTTGGATTTGGAAAATGTAACAGAATTATATAATAGACTTAACAATGAATATTTTTCAGATTTTTCAGTAGGAATGTTACACGGTAAAATGAAATCTTCTGAGAAAGAAGAAGTAATGAAAGACTTTGTAGATGGAAAAACCAAAATATTAGTTTCAACGACTGTTATTGAAGTTGGTGTTAATGTAAAAAAAGCAAATGTAATTGTTATATATAATGCAGAAAGATTTGGACTTTCACAACTTCACCAACTAAGGGGAAGAGTTGGTAGGTCTTCAGATCAATCGTATTGTATTTTGATTAATAATGCTCATTCGGATGAACAAATCGAAAGAATGAATATTATGGTCAAAACAAATAGTGGATTTGAATTATCACAAAAAGATTTAATGATGAGAGGTAGTGGTGATTTACTTGGAACTAGACAATCAGGCATCCCGCTTTTAAACATAGCAGATTTAGAAAAAGACTACGATTTGATTGAAAAAGCGGCATTAATTACCGAATATATACACAAAAATGATTTATGTAAAACCAAAGAATATTTCTATTTGAATGAAGAAATTAATAAATTTGAAGAAAAACTATTAGAAAATGTAATTTTTAATTGAGGTGAGATATGAAGGTTATTTCAGGTAAGATGAGAGGTATGAACTTAAATACCGATTTGGATAGATTTACTAGGCCAACAGAAGGAAAAATAAAAGAAGCTATATTCAGTGTGATTTTTCAAGTGAAGCCTAATTCTAAGGCATTAGATTTATTTGCTGGAAGTGGAGCTGTTGGAATTGAATTTATTAGTCGAGGATGCGATTTAGTGGTATTTAGTGAAGCTTCAAATGATAATATTAAATGCATCAATGACAATATTGAGCATACAAAATCTCAAGATTTCGTGAAAGTATTTAAAGGTGATTTTAAAAAAAATTTATTAAATATCAAAAGACAAAATTTAAAATTTGACTATGTTTTTATTGACCCACCGTATGAAAGATTAAATTATTATGAGGAAGCAATTAAAATGCTTGAAGACAATGAATTATTAAACAAAGATTGTCTTGTAATATTGGAATCTGAAAATGAATTACCAATAGATTATTTTGGGAATTTGGAACTTGAAAAACAAAAACAATATGGCAAAAAGAAGAATGTGTATTTTTTGAGGAATGAAAATGAATAAAACTAAAGTATTATATCCAGGAAGTTTTGATCCAATTACGAATGGACACATGGATATTATTGAAAGAAGTGCAAAAATTTTTGAAGAAGTAAATGTAGCTGTTGTAAAAAACATTCAAAAGAAAAGTACATTTTCTCTTGAACAAAGAGTTTCGATGATTAAAAAATCTTGTAGCCATTTATCTAATGTAAGAGTTCATCAATTTGAAGGATTGACTGTAGATTTTGCAAAACAAATAGGATGTAGTACAATTATAAGGGGACTACGTGCTGTTAGTGATTTTGAATCAGAAATGCAAATGTCTTTGGCTAATAAGAAATTAAATAATGAATTAGAAACATTGTTTTTAGTTGCAGATGGCAAATATGCATTTCTTTCTTCTTCTATAGTGAGAGAGATAGCTTCCTACGGCGCTGATATATCAGAACTTGTTCCTGAAAATATCATTGAAGATATAAAGGATAAATTTAACGATAAATAAATGCTTTATCTTGAATTAATTTGATATTTTTATTATAATAATTGTAAGAATAATTAGCTCAATGCAGGAGGGTTACATGGATATTATTAAGTTAATAGAAGAAATGGAAGACATACTTGATGAAGCATCAACAGTTCCATTTTCTAAAAAAGTTATGGTTGAAAGAGAAGAACTTCTATCAGTTTTAAAAGATATGAGAGAAAATTTACCAGAAGAAATCAAACAAGCTCAATGGACTAATGCTGAAAAGAATAGAATTATTGATGAAGCTAACAGAGAATCTGAAAATATTAGAACTCAAGCTTACAAAGAAGCAGAAAAAATAGACCAAGAAGCTCGAAACAGATTTGAAACAATGGTAAATGAACACGATGTTACTATTGCAGCTCAAAAAAATGCAGAAGAAATTACTTCTCAAGCTGAAAACAATGCTAGACTATTAAAGAGTCAATCTATCCAATATATCGATGAAATGTTGGAAACAACTCAAGACAAATTGAACAATCTATTGGAAGAATTACAAGAAAACAGAAATGAATTAAAAGGTTAATAAAAAGCTTGGTAGTTTTAGATGACTACCAAGCTTTTTTAAGTATTATTTTAATAAATTATCTGCGAATTTTTTGATATCAGCAGTAGAATTTTCGTCTGGTGTATCATAGCAAATTACAGTATCAATAACGTTTAAATTATTTTTCGAACATCTTTCTTTCCAAAAACCCATCCATTCACCGTTGTTCCATTCATAAGAACCAAAGAGAGCAATTTTTTTATCACTTAATGTATTTTCTAAATCAGAAAACATCGGTTCAAATGAAGTATCTTCTAGTTCTTCATCACCCATAGCAGGGCACCCAAAAGCAATGACATCGAAATTGTCTATATCGTAGTTTTTATAATCATCACTAAATACCATTTCGACTTTAGATCCTTTTGACTCACATTCTTCTTTAATAATTTGAGCCATTTTTTCAGTGTTACCAGTTTGAGACCAGTATAAAATTAATAAATTCATAATTTACTCCTTAAAATAATTTATTATATCAAACAAGTTATTTCCTTGTAATGATAATCTTTTTGTTACGAGCTTAGCATAGTCATATTTTTTAAATATATCTTTTGCTTTTTCTACATCAGAATATACTTTCCACTTTCCAGAAATACATTCATTTTTTCCGTTGTAATTGATAAAACCAAGCACATCCTCGTAAGGATACCCTAAGAAAAATCCGATTTCATGAGGAAATTCATTTTCAAGTAATCTTTTCTTTAAAAAATTTATGCTGCTATTAAAATTATCCGCAGGATAACCATAACTTTTCAAAGCATTTTGCAGCCTCTTATCATTATAGTTTTCTATTAAATTGTAATTTATTAAGTACAGCAACAACTTTTTTCTAGTTTGCTTTAAAATAATTAAGCTAAAATTATATTCTGATAATTTTTCGTTTAATTTAAATATGTCTTCAAATATGCTATCTGTATAATCAACATTTATCATATTTGCAAATTTGAGATTACTTAGTGTGGGATAACAATGTTCTAATAATATGTCTTGTAACATAACCACCTCTATAATAAGTATTGATAATTGATATCACAATAAGTATAGCACATGATTTCTGATAAATCAATACTGATTATCAATTAAATTCAAAGAAATTTGTGGTATAATAACTTTGTGCAATAATGATATATGAAGTATCTTGATAATATCGAATGTCTATGTTATATTTTATATATCAACTTAATTGAAATGAGGTGGATAAATGAAGACTATTTTTTCAGTAATTTTAGTTATTGCCAGCATTGTAATAATAATTGCAGTGATGAGTCAAGAAACTAAATCAGAAGGGATGGCAGCGTTAACAGGCGAAACTAATGTCGGTGGACATGGTGGAAGATTAACTAAGGATAACTATATTAACAGAGTTGTTATTGTATCATCAGTTATATTCTTGGTTTCAGCTTTGGCGTTAGCATATATAAAATAATTTAATAGTTGAAAGGAGTAAATCATGGACAATATGTATTACTATTTAGCTATTGCAGCAGGTATTATCGCTTTATTATTTGCTGCAATAAAATTTAGTAGCATAAGTAAAAAAGGTGCTGGTAATGAAAGAATGAGGGAGATATCTGGATTTATTCACGATGGAGCAATGGCTTATCTTTCTCGCCAGTACAAAGCACTTATTATTTTTGTAGTTATAGTATGTGTGATTCTAGGTGTTGCAATCGATTATAAGACAGCAATTTGTTTTTTAGCTGGTGCAATATTTAGTGTACTTGCAGGTTACATCGGTATGCAAGCTGCAACAAAGGCAAACGTTAGGACAGCTAATGCGGCAAAAGAAGAAGGAATGAATGGAGCATTAAACGTAGCATTTTCTGGTGGAGCAGTAATGGGAATGTGCGTTGTTGGATTAGGAATTTTAGGTATAACTCTTTCTTATATTATTTTCCAAGATGCTGAAGTTGTTACTGGATTTAGTTTTGGTGCTTCTTCTATAGCTTTATTTGCCAGAGTTGGTGGAGGTATCTATACAAAAGCAGCTGATGTTGGAGCAGACTTGGTTGGTAAAGTTGAAGCTGGTATTCCTGAAGATGACCCTAGAAACCCTGCAGTAATTGCAGATAATGTTGGGGACAACGTAGGGGATGTTGCTGGTATGGGAGCCGACTTATTTGAATCTTATGCTGGTAGTATCTTATCTGGTATTACATTAGGTTTATTAGCTCACGAAGAAAAGGGAGTATCGTTTGCTATAGCGATAGCAGCAATAGGAGTTATTTCTTCTATTATTGGTGTATTCACAGTTAAAGGAGGAAAAGATCCTCAAAAATCTTTAAATACAGGTACTATTATTAGTTCCATCTTGGCAATAGCTGGATCATTCTTCTTATCAAGAACTATTCTTGGTAGCAATAATGCTTTCTTCTCTGTATTTGCAGGTATACTAGTTGGATTAATTATTTCACAATTTACTGAGTACTACACATCTGAAGACAAAAAACCAGTTCAAAAAATTGCTGAAGAATCTGAAACAGGTTCATCTACAAATATTATTTCTGGTTTGGCTACAGGTATGAAATCAACTACTGGTCCTATAATTATTATAGCTATAGGTATTATAGTTTCTTTCTTTGCATCAAATGGTGCAACTAATCCTACAGAAGGATTATATGGTATTGCTGTAGCGGCTATTGGTATGCTTTCTACTTGTGGAATGACAATAGCAGTTGATGCTTATGGTCCAATAGCTGATAACGCAGGTGGTATCGCTGAGATGTGTGAATTACCTGAAGATGTTAGAAATATTACGGATAAACTAGACTCAGTTGGTAATACTACTGCTGCGATTGGTAAGGGATTCGCGATAGGTAGTGCTGCATTGACAGCTTTAGCTTTGTTTGCATCATATACAGCTGTAGTAGGTTTGAAACAAATTAACGTAACAAGCCCAGAAGTTGTAGCTGGTATGTTCATTGGTGGTATGTTACCATTCTTATTCTCAGCACTTACTATGGATGCTGTAGGAACAGCTGCGAATGATATGATTGTGGAAGTTAGAAGACAATTTAAAGAATTTCCAGGAATTATGGAAGGGACTCAACAACCAGATTATAAAAAATGTGTAGATATATCTACAGGAGCTGCTCTTAGACAAATGATAATTCCAGGTTTATTGGCGGTAATATGTCCTGTAGTTATGGGATTCTTATTAGGTGCAGAAGCATTAGGAGGGCTTTTAGCGGGTTCTCTTGTAACAGGTGTATTGATGGCAATCTTCATGTCCAACAGTGGTGGAGCATGGGATAATGCTAAGAAATATATTGAATCAGGTCAACACGGCGGTAAAGGATCAGATGCTCATAAAGCAGCTGTAGTAGGAGATACCGTTGGTGACCCATTCAAAGATACTTCAGGTCCATCATTAAATATTTTAATTAAATTGATGACAGTTGTATCATTAGTATTTGCACCATTAATTGCTCAATATGGTGGAATAATTCTAAATTTATTCTAGAAGTAAAATATTTTAAGTATTTGATATGTTCGTTGAATTCGAATATAATTAAATCTTTTTAAGCGGAATGTAATCTGTGCATCACAGAAAACATTCCGTTTAATTTTGTTTTATTTTAATTCAAAATTATTGTATAATATTATTATGTATAATTTTAGGAGGATTAAATGGACGAAGTCGGGCCCAATCTTATTGTAGAATTGGTTATTTTATTAATACTTATAGTAATTAATGCTTTTTTTTCAGCAAGTGAAATAGCAATTGTTTCTTGTGATAAAAATAAGCTTAGGGTTATGAGTGATGACGGAAATGAAAAGGCAAAATCTGTTTTAGAACAATTTGAAAAACACACAAAATTTTTGTCTACTATTCAAGTTATATTAACTTATATTGGATTTGTTGCTTCAGCAATATGTGCATCTAGTTTAAGTGTAAGTTTAAGTAAAAAGATGATATTTTTAGGATTAAATAAATCTTTAACTTATTGGATATCAGTGTGTGTTGTACTTATTGTTTTATCGTTTTTGTATATTTTGTTTGGACAATTGATTCCAAAAAGAATTGCTTTGAGTGTGGCGGATTCTTTTGCGTTATTTTCGATTAATGCTGTAAAATTTATTTACTTTATTTTAAAACCATTTGTTTTTTTACTTTCTAAGTCAACAAAATTTATACTGAGTATAATTGGAATTAAAACTTTGAATGTGGAGAGCAAAATTACTGTTGAAGAAATAAAATCAATGGTAGAGGTCGGAAAGGAACAAGGAATTATAAATTCAAATGAAAAAGACATGATTGATGCGGTAATTAATTTCAATGAAAAAACTGCAGAAGAAATCATGACTGCAAGGACAGAGGTTTTTGCAATTGATCTTGAGGATTGTATTGAGGATTATTTGGATAAGTTAATGGAACTTAAATTTTCAAGAATCCCGATATATGAGGGCGATATTGATAATATTCTAGGTATTATATATATTAAAGATTATATGAGTGAAGCATACAAACATGGTTTTAATAATGTTGATTTGAGAAAAATTTTGAAACCTGCTTATTTTATATCTGAAACTAAAAATATTAATGATGTGTTTTCAGATATGAAGAAAAAAAGAATTCACATGTCAATCTTAATAGACGAATATGGTGGTTTTTCTGGGATTGTATCAATGGAAGATTTAATAGAAGAAATTGTTGGTAATATTGAGGACGAGTACGATCACGAAGCTCCTGATATTATTCAAGTAGATAAATTTAATTATATAGTAAAAGGAAGTACATCAATAAAGGAAATTAATTCTTGTATTGGATTAGAAATTGACGAACTTTCAGATGATTATGATACTTTAGGTGGAATGTTAATAAATCAATTAGGATATATACCTGAAGATGGATTTAAAAGAAAAATAGATATAAATCACGTCTTATACAATATTATTTTTGTGGAGGATAAGAGAATAAAAAAGGTAAAAATTACTTTGCCAAAGAACTTTTTTGAATAGGTGATTAAATGATTATTATAAAAAATAAAGATGAAATAGAAAAAATGGATATTTCCGGAAATGTAATTTCAGGAATGCATGAAGCACTAAGGGAATATGTAAAACCTGGATTAACAACTATGCAAGTTAATGATTTTTGCGAAAAGTTTATTAGGAGTAAAGGAGCAATTCCAGCTCAAATCGGATACGAAGGATTTCCTTACGCTACTTGCTGTTCAGTAAATGATGAAATATGTCATGGATATCCGTCCGACTATATCTTAAAATCTGGAGATTTATTAAAAGTAGATACTGTAGTTGAGCTTAATGGATGGATGAGTGATTCATGTTGGAGTTATGCAGTTGGTGAAATTGACGATGAAACTCAAAAACTTATGGCCATTACTAAAGAATGTTTGTATGAAGGCATTAAATTAGCTGTAATTGGAAATAGATTAGGAGATATAGGAGCAAAGATACAATCTATTGCTGAATCTAATGGATATTCTGTAGTTCGCGAATTTACAGGTCATGGAATTGGTAGAGGAATGCATGAAGATCCAATGGTATTACATTACGGAAAGGAACATAGAGGTTTAAGATTGCAAGAAGGAATGGTATTGACCATTGAACCTATGATAAACATGGGAACTCATAAGTTAAAAATTGATAATAATGGCTGGACGGCAAGAACGATAGACGGAAAAAAATCATGTCAATATGAACACACACTAGCTATCACAAAAGATGGTCCAAGAATTTTGACAAAACAACAAGGTCAATAAAAAAATAGAGAAGATATCTTCTCTATTTTTTTATTACTGGAAAATCATAGAAATCATTTACCATTTTTGTTGAATATAATAATCTACTTACTTTAATATCGTATTCGAATAATTGTTTGTATTTATCGGATAACTTCAAAAAATCTCTGTTTAAAGAACAAATTTTGCAATTTTTATTTATAGATGATAAATTGAATCTTTTATTAAAGCCAAGTAGACGAATGGCTTCAATATCTTCAATTAATATATAATCAACAAAATCCTTATTTATGTCTAAAATATAATTAAAAATCAATCTTTTAAGGCGATTTTTAGAGTATTTTTTATTTTTTATATTTTCAAAAAACTCATCATAGCATCCACCAAAGCCTTTTACTAATAGATTATCTAAGCCGCATTCATATCCTGTTATATCATAAAACTCAGAATTTTCAACAAATAGTTTATAGGACAGTATATCCATAATTTTTTGGTTAGAAATAATCGGATAATTTTTTAAGTAATGGTAGGTTAAATTGGGAATATTATCTTTAAAATTATCAAGTGAACTTAAATTATATCTAATAGAAGATGCACTATAGGAAATATTGTCAATGGATTCAGAATTATATTCGCTATTTACCCTTTTAATTGGCAGTATTCTACAATTGGATTTCAATTTGTCTAAAGCTTTCATATACTCTAATGCAAGAATATTATTGGATTTAAAAATTTCTTTAGAATAATTACTATAATTTTTCTTAGAGTAATCGATTATATTTTTATTATAAGAATTCTTTTTATTAGATATGATGTATTTTTTTATTTCATCTTCATTTTCTATAATAAAATCTCTATATGAGATTAGATCTTCAATTTCTGATTCGATTCCAAAAGATATATAATCGCATTTTATAGCGTCTATTATTTTAACGGCATAGCGACTAAAATTTTCAGCTGATTGTAAAGAAAATACAGAAGGAATTTCAATTACACAGTCTATACCGTATTCAAGAGCAATCTTTGTTTTGTAAAACTTATCTAGAATAGAAAACTCACCGCGTTGGACAACATTGCCGCTCATTATTGCTATTATGTTTGCTTGGGGGAAGATGTTTTTTATTTGTTTAATTTGATATAAGTGACCGAAATGAAACGGATTATACTCACATACAATAGCTATATTCATAATTATTAATTCCTTTCATATACTTTTTTCTTATGTTGTATTATAATTGATATTGGAAATATAGTAAATAAAAAGGGGTAGATTTTATGGATATAAGATTTGTAAAGGGCAATATTTTTGAGCTACAAAGCGATGCAATTTTATATTTTATCGAAAATTCACTTCTAGAAGAGAATTCAAAAAAATTGGTTGAAAAAGCAGGAGAAAGAATTTTAGAACCTCTTACAAAAATAAGCGGAATTGAAAAAGGTGAATGTAAAATCATTCCTGGATTTAATATCACATCAGATTATGTGATTTTAGCTAACTTGCCTGATGATTTAAAAAAAAATAATAAAAGTATTTTTAAAAATCTGATTTATAATGTTTTTTGTGAGATGAAAAAATTTGAAATACATTCACTAAACATTGATTATTCTTTTTTAACAGAAAAATATTCTAGTGAATTTGTTAATCTAATAAATGAAGTAATAGATGAAAAATCATTGAGAATTAGCGATTTTCTTGTTTTTATGTGCAAAATATAATAATTGACTTTTAATTAAAAGTACTCTAAAATAATAATATGTCTAATGACGAAAGGTAGTGATTAATATTTTTCCAGAAACTCATAAGAGAATTATTAGAGAAATAAATCAAGATATTAAAGATTCATACGGAATCAATTTGAATATAAAAAAATTAGAATGGGGAGCTGTTAGTCCAGATATTTTACCAAAATATAAGCTAATATCCCATTACAAGGAAGAAAGTATAAATTATATCGTGAAGGAGATTATCACAGTAATTTATCTTTTTCAATTTACAGATTTGACAAGATTAAATTCATTACAAAATAAAATTCTTAGCACAAAACTTGGCGTAATCAGTCATTATTTAAGTGATTATGTATGCCTTCCTCATGCAAAAAGATGGAGATGTAATGAACATCTTAAAGACCATATTAATTATGAAAGAGTTTTAAATAAGTTATCACAAAATCATACATTTGATAAAAAAGCTATCCAAACAAATAGGGTAAACATAGATAATGATGAGTGTGTTATGTTAAAAACATTGGTCAAAAATTACATTGAAGATATAGTAGATGAGTACAACACTTCAACAGAAATGAAACGTGATTTGGACTTTGCATACGGTCTAAATTATTCTATTTTCTGTTTTATTTTTGAAATAATTGAAGTATTCTCTACAGAAAGGTACTACCAAAAGTCATTTGTTTTTTAAATATAATTAGGAGTTTGAGTTATGTATAAAGCTTACAACACGAACAATTTAAAGAAAAAGCTTGAGAAAAAATTTCTTTTTGAAGATGATTTATTAGCTTTATACTTAATGCTTGATATTGTTCAACAAGAAAACAAAATACAACCTTGTTATGTAAAATATAATGCTCTTAATAAAATTTATAATGTCCTAAATAATCATTTGTCATACAGAAATGACAGAGAAAATATAATTAGAGCAATTTTTGATTTGATATCAGAGGATATTAATAAGATTGAATTCACATACTATCTTCAAGCTTATACAGAGGGTTTTAATAATAAAAATATTTGCGATGAACTAGAGTTCTACGCATTGAGACATATTCCGGCATCTACAATAAAAAAATCTGATATTCTACTTCACAATACAGATAATAGAAGTGCAAAGTTTTTAAAAAATAAGATGATTTTATCAATAAAAAACAAATCAAATGCATTTAAAGTACAAGATTCGATAATTGATAATTATTGTGAAAATATATTAAAGGATAAAATATTCAGTATTAACACTAAAATGGATAAACAATTGGTAATTAAATCGATTAACGACAGTGTGGTAATTTCGGAAGAGCGTTTTTTGAATATGTGGCAATTGGAAAATTTGTACAAAAAAATTGTTAAGACATTGAAAACTGTTTTAAATAATTCTATAGAAGATGCATTGTGGTATGGGTTAAATGACAGAGTATTGCAAAGGTATAAGTAGATTGTAAAGAAGAATTTAAATTGTTGTAAAAAAATTTGACAAATCTAATTTAATCGTTTATACTATTAAAGTAATATTTGATACATTAAGCCCAGATAGCTCAGTCGGTAGAGCAAAGGACTGAAAATCCTTGTGTCGCTGGTTCGATTCCGGCTCTGGGCACCAAAATGCGTGCGGAAGTGGCTCAGTGGTAGAGCATCGCCTTGCCAAGGCGAGGGTCGCGAGTTCGAGTCTCGTCTTCCGCTCCATATGGCGACATAGCCAAGTGGTAAGGCAGAGGTCTGCAACACCTTCACCCCCAGTTCAAATCTGGGTGTCGCCTCCAAAGGAAAGTTTTTTATAGACTTTCCTTTTTTTTATATCTTAAGGAGTTATTATGATTTTTGTTGATTTATTAAAAGAAGAATATATTGAAGAAGTATCGGAACTTACATATCAAATAAGAAATAATAGTCTATTTCAAAATAAATTTGATTCTAGCGTAGCAAGAAATAAAAACAGTATCATAAAATCTATGACTAAACAAATACCTAATAAAAATCATTACTTAATTTATGATGAATCTGATTTAATTGGATATTTTGTTATTTGTTGTGAAGGAAAAGAATTAAAAGTTAATGAAATTTTCTTTACGAAGATTAATAAATCAATACTTTTTAAATTTTTTAGGTTTTTAATGGATTATGCACTATCAAATTTATTTGATATAATTAGTTTTGAGTTTAATGGTTATATTTTTGATGAAATTATCAAAGAATATTTGGACGAAGACAATAGGTTAGAATATAGAAGAGAGTTATTCGATGAAAATTATTGCAAATTTGCTATAATTAGTTTTAAGTCTAACGATAGTTTAATCAAATTTTTAAAAGATAATAATTACGTTATTATTTTCAGCTACAATAGTAAGAAAATAGATAAAAAAATTAGAGACCATGTAGATATGCAAATTAGAAAAATAAATGATAACACATATGTCTGTTCGAAAGAATCGTATTCTCATTATAGAGCATATCTTCCAAATTATATAGATTTGTATGTTACAGAGTTTGAAGTAACCGACATATATCCAAAAGATTGTTTATTAAATAATTTTTCTATTAAAAATCATTTAATTTGTAATCAAAAATCTGTGGATCCTGTTATACTTAAGCTTTTGAAAAATAATAAAATAATTAAGGTAAATCAAGGATATTCTAAATGTTCAACTATTGTTTTTAATGATTTTTTGATTACTTGTGATAAATCTATATTTAATAAGGTACAAAAACACAATATTAAGGCTTATTTAATAGATTCTGGAGGTATAGAATTAGAAGGTTATGATACAGGATTTATTGGTGGTACTTGTGGGTATTCTAGAGATTTTGGACTTGTATTCTATGGAAATCTTGAAAAATACAAATTTAAAGATAAACTTATTGGAATTTTAGAAAAAGAAAATATAAAATATTTTTATATAAAAGATGATGATTTTATAGATCGTGGGTCTATATTCTTTAATTAATAGGAGGTCAGTTATGATTCAACCGTCCACGTTACCAGGGATGATGGAGCTTCTTCCTGAAGATCAATTGGTATTCGATACAATTAAAAGAAAAATAGAAGATGTTTTTATTGAAAATGCATTTTTATCAATAGATACACCTGCTATTGAAAAATTAGATGTTTTACTATCTAAAGGTGGAGGAGAAACAAGCAAACAGGTATATAGAATTGACAATAGTAAAAAGAATCAAGGGTTAAGATTCGATTTAACAGTTCCATTGGCAAAATATGTCTCGATGTATATGCAAGATTTAGCATTTCCTTTTAGACGATATCAAATAGGAAAAGTTTATAGGGGAGAACGCAATCAGAAAGGACGCTATAAAGAGTTTTATCAATGTGATATAGATATTATAGGAAAAGAAAAATTAAGCTTATACAATGATGCAGAAATTTTAAAATGTATGTATCAAGCATTAAAGGCTATCGAAGTTCCAGATTTTGAATTTCAATTTAATAATAGAAAACTATTAAATGGATATTTTTCCTATTTAGGAATAGAAGATTTTGAGTCATGTTTGAGAATAATTGATAAATTAGATAAAATAGGAAAAGAAAGTGTTAAAGAAGAACTATCTAAGTTAGACTTGACTGATGAAAATATAAATTCAATTGTAAAATTTCTAGAAATTGATGGAACTAATACAGAAATAATCGAAAAACTTGAATCTATGAATATTGATAATGAATTATTTGTTAATGGTCTTAACGAATTGAAATTTGTATATGAAGATATTCTATCGTTAGGTGTTAATGAAGATAATATAAGAATTAATTTATCAATTACTAGAGGACTTGATTATTATACAGGATCAGTTTTCGAAACATTCTTTAAGGAATATCGAGAAATTGGTTCAATATGTTCTGGCGGCAGGTATGATAATTTAGCAAATAATTTCACTAAAAGCAAATTACCTGGAGTAGGGATGAGTATAGGATTAACTAGATTATTCTATCAACTTCAAGAATTAAATTTGGTTAAAGTACAACATTCTAACTTCGATTGCATCATCATTCCTATGAAAGGATTCGAAAAAAATGCAGTGAAACTGATGAATGATTTGAGAAATTCATCAGTAAAATGTATGAGTTATCTTGAAGATGATAAATTAAAAAAGAAATTTAATTATGCTGACAAATTATCCGTAAAATATGTTATAATAATAGGACAGGATGAAGTTGAGCAAAATAAATTTACTTTACGAAACATGGAAAATGGTAATCAAGAATTATTAGAGCTTAACCAAATCATAGAAAAGTTAAAATAAGGTGATGAAAAATCCCAGTAGGTATATTAGAACTTTCAGAGAGAGTAAAACTTGGGCTGAAATTTTACTTAAGAGATCAATATGCTGAATACTAATTTGGAGCCAATTGTTAAATGAGAAAAAATTAGGGTGGAACCACGAGACACTTGTCCCTATCGGGATTAGGGTCTCTTTTTTATTAGGAGGTATTTATGTTTGAAGTAAAATTAAAAGATGGATCTGTTAAAGAGTTTGACGGAGAAATAAGTTTATTGGATGTTTGCAAATCAATATCTGAAGGATTAGCAAGAGACTGTGTCGGAGCAGTTGTAGATGGTAAAATTATGGGATTAATGGAAACTATTGATTCTGACTGTGAAGTTCAATTTGTAAAATTCGATGATGAAGAAGGAAAACAAGTTTTCTGGCATACTTCATCACACTTAATGGCTTATGCAATTCAAAGATTGTATCCGGGTACAAAATTTGCAATAGGTCCTTCAATTGATTCTGGATTTTATTATGATTTAGATACAGATCATAAATTTGTTCCAGAAGATTTAGAAAAAATTGAAGCTGAAATGAAAAAAATAGTAAAGGAAAATCCTCAATTAGTAAGAGTTGAAATTTCAAGAGAAGAAGCTTTAGAAAGATTTAAAAAAGAAGGACAAGATTACAAGGTTGATTTGATTGAAAATCTCGATGAAGATGCTACAATCACATTATATGAAATGGGAGATTTCGTTGATTTATGTAGAGGGCCACACCTATTAGAAGTTAAAAATATAAAAGCATTTAAATTGTTATCTATAGCAGGTGCATATTGGAGAGGCGATGAAAACAATAAAATGCTTCAAAGAATTTATGGAATTTCTTTCCCTAAAAAGAAATTATTAGATGAATATTTGGAAAGAATGGAAGAAGCAAAGAAAAGAGACCACAGAAAAATAGGTAAAGAAATGGGATTATTCTCAATTCAAGAAGAAGGTCCAGGTTTCCCATTCTTCCATCCAAATGGAATGGTTGTTTTAAATGAACTAGAAAAATTCTTAAAAGAACAACTTTTGGAAAGAGGATATGGTCAAATTAAAACTCCATTGATTTTGAATGAAGATTTGTGGCATCAATCAGGTCACTGGGATCACTACAAAGAAAATATGTATTTTACTCAAATAGATGGTGATGATTATGCTATTAAACCAATGAACTGTCCTGGATCTATCTTAGTATACAAAGACGAATTACACAGCTATAGGGAACTTCCAATTAAAGTTGCCGAATTAGGTCAAGTTCATCGTCATGAATTATCAGGTGCATTACACGGCTTATTCAGAGTAAGAACTTTCGTACAAGATGATGCACACGTATTCTGCTTACCTGAACAAATAGAAGAAGAAGTAACTAATATTATTGATTTCTGTGATTTTATCTATTCTAAGTTTGGATTTAAATATGAAGTTGAATTATCAACTCGTCCAGAAGATTCGATGGGTTCTGATGAAGATTGGGAATTAGCGATTAATTCATTAAAAAGTGCATTAGAACATAAAGGTCTTCCATATAAAATTAATGAAGGCGATGGTGCCTTCTATGGACCTAAAATAGATTTCCACTTGGAAGATGCAATCGGAAGAACTTGGCAATGTGGAACAATTCAATTAGACTTCCAAATGCCAGAAAGATTCGATATGACATATATTGCTAGCGATGGATCTAAAAAACGTCCAGCAATGATTCATAGAGCTATCTTAGGTAGTGAAGAAAGATTTATGGGTATATTAATTGAACACTATGCAGGAAAATTCCCATTATGGTTGTCACCAGTTCAAGTAGAAATTCTTCCTATTAGCGATAAGTTTAATGATTATGCATACGAATTACAACAAAAAATGAAAGCCAGAGGATTAAGAGTTAAAGTAGACGACAGAAGTGAAAAGATAGGTTTAAAAATAAGAGAGTCTCAATTAAAGAAAGTTAACTATTCATTAATTATTGGTCAAAACGAAATTGACAACAATGAAGTATCTGTAAGAAAGAGAGATCTTGGAGATGTTGGTTCTAAAAATACAGATGAATTTATTGATGAATTAGTAGATGAATACCAAAATAGAAAATAAGTCTATAAACAAGGATTATTTTTTAACATAAAATTTGCTCTGAATTTTCAGAGCAAATTTTTAATAAGGAGGCAAAATGTACAAGAAATTTTATTGGTTTCTAAAATATTACAAACGCAAATTAATTCTTGCCATTACTTTTCTTCTATTAAGTGACCTTGTTGGATTGATTCCACCATATATTACTGGAAAATTGACAGATAGAGTATTAAATAATTCAATAGAATTGAAACCTTTTTTATTAATACTTTTGATAGATGTTCTAGTGATTGTTGTTAAATATTTTTTTGCAATGGGTTGGTGCTATTACACATTTAGAGCATCTAACGAAATAGATTATGTTACAAGAAATAGATTAATGGATAAATATTTGAATGAATCTATGAAATTTTTTCAAACTTTTAAAACGGGTGAATTAATGAATAGGGCTACTGGAGATGTAAATAGTCTAAGTGATTTGATGGGATTTGGAACACTTACATTTTTTGATTCTACTGTTTTTCCTTTATTTATTATAATTATAATGATGGTAGTAGTAGATGTTCGTCTTACACTTGTTTCGGTAATACCACTACCAATTTTGGCATTTCTATGTCTAAAAATAGGAAAGAAAATCCACGAAAAATATTCTATAGTACAATCTACATTTGATAAATTAAATAACAGTGTTTTAGAAGATGTTGAAGGTATTAGAATAATCAGGGTTTTTGGAATAAAAGATTCTAGATATTTTTCTTTTAGAAATAGATCCAAAATGTTAGTTCAAAAAAACATGGATGTAGTAAAATATAGAGCTTTAATGGCTCCTTTTCAAAGGATAATTCCAGCAATAACTTTTGTTATAGCGATTGGATATGGAACTGTTTTAATTAGTAAAAACCAAATCTCTGTCGGACAATTAGTGTCATTCACTTATTATTTAAATATGTTGATTTGGCCAATGTACGCATTAGGAAACTTCATAAATGTATATCAGCAGGCAGATGCATCAATGGATAGAATTGATAATATTTTAGACTATGAAGATGAATTGGATTTAAACAAAGATTACAAAGATGTCAATGATATTAAAAGTATCAAATTTGAAAATTATAGTTTCAAATATCCGTATACAAAAGAATACGCACTTAAAGATATTTCATTTGAATTTAGAAAAAATATGAGAGTGGCTATTGTAGGAAAAACAGGTTCAGGTAAGTCTACTATTCTTAAACAATTATTATTCTTATATCCAAGACAAGATGAGTTTAAAATAAACGATAAATACACTAATTTGATAAATTTAGAATCTGCTAGGGAAAACATAGCTTATGTATCTCAAAAAAGCATGATTTTTTCTGATACTATTAAGAATAATATTAAGTTATCAAAAATAGGTGCAACTGACGAAGAAATTATAAATGTTTCAAAAAGTGCGGATATTTATAAAGATATAGTGAATTTTCCAGATAGTTTTGACACTTTATGTGGTGAAAATGGACTATCTTTATCAGGAGGACAAAAACAAAGAATTTCCTTAGCAAGAGCTTTACTAAAAGATTCTAATTTAGTGGTTCTTGATGACTGCTTAAGTGCATTAGACACAAAAACAGAGAAAAATATATTAAGAGAATTAAAAAAACTTAACAAAACAGTTGTTTTATCAACTCATAGATTAAATCAAATTGATGATTTTGATTTAATAGTTGTACTTCAAGATGGTAGAATAAGTGAAATGGGTACTCATGAAGAATTGATGAAAAATAAACAGTGGTATTACAATCAATATAACATTCAATTAGTAAGAGGTAGATATGAAGAGTAAATTAAGAAATAAATTTGTATCAGAAAAACTAAAAGTGTATTCCATTAAACAATCAAAAGAATTAATCATTGGTTTTGTATTCTCGTTACTAAGAACTGCAATGGAAATTCTTGGTCCCATTGTAATAGGATTTGTGCTAAATGAATATATCGCAAAAAATAAAATAGTTGGTAATTTTTCAACAATTGTAAAGTATTTGGCTATTTACTTAGTAATTTATGTAGCTTGTGGAATCTTCAGTAATCTAAGTATGATTTATTTTGAACTAGCAGCGAATAATGTAACCTACTTTGTTCAAAATGATATTTACAAGCATATTAATGAATTGCCAATTGAATATTTTGATAATTTAGCAGCAGGGAGTATAGTTTCTAGGATTACTAATGATACTATGAGATTAAAAATTATGTTTCAATTAATATTAGCAGATATTACAACAGCTGTGATTATGATAATTGCTATATATATAATGATGGTTGTGACGAACTTAAAAGTTTCTTTAATGCTTTTGATTTTATTCCCGTTGGTTTTCTTTATATTCTATGATTATAGATTTAAATCTGCAAAACATAACAAAAGAATTAGACATTTGGTTAGTAAAATTAATGCTAGTATTAATGAAAATATTAATAATATGGAAATAATTCAAGCATTAAATGTAAAAGAGACTATAAAAGAAAAATTTGATAAAATAAACAAAGAAATTTTTGATAATAATATAGCTCTAACTAAATTGAGAAGTTATGGGGGATACAGAGCAATTGATATAATAGGATTATTATCTACAGTTATAATATTGTTTTATTTTGGTTACGGTCAAATTACAAAAAGCTATCCTGTAACAGTTGGAGGATTGTACATTATTATTGATTATACTTCTAAAATATTTTCAAACGTTAGCGTAATAGTAACAAGATTTGGCGATATGGAACAAGCCTATGCATCAGCAAGTCATATATTTGATATAATGAAATTAGACAAAATTGAAAAGTCTGAAGGTGTAATTGAAAACGTAGATGGAAACATTGAATTTAAAAATATTTATTTTGCTTATGATAAAAATGACGTATTAAAAGACATTTCATTTAAAATACCTAAATCTACAAGTGCTGCTTTTGTTGGAACTACTGGAAGTGGAAAATCAACTATATTAAATTTAATTTTAAAATTTTACGATGTTAAAAGTGGAGAGATTTTAATAGATGGAGAAAATATCAATAATTTAAATGAAGATATTTTAAGAGAAAACTTTGCTGTAGTGTTGCAAGATCCGTTTCTATTTGAAACTACACTAAAAGAGAATATTACACTAGATAAACAGTATAGCGATGAAGAGGTAATTAAAGCGTTAGAAGAATTAGGATGCTATACATTGCTTAAAAAAGGGTTGAATGAGCCTATTAAAGAAAAAGGTTCTAATCTTTCTCAGGGAGAAAGACAGTTGATTTCTTTTGCTAGAGCATATATTAGAAATCCAAAAATTTTAATTCTTGATGAAGCGACATCAAATATAGATACAGAAACAGAGCAAATAATTCAAAAACCTTTAGAAAAATTAAAATACTCAAGAACTACATTGATTGTTGCTCATAGATTATCTACAATAAGAAATGTAGATAAAATTTTCGCATTATCTAATGGTAAAATAATAGAAAGTGGAACTCATGAAGAATTATTATCAAAAGAAGGGTTCTACAAGCAAATGTACGAGGAACAATCATCTATTTAAAGGGGGATTAATGGATAAAAAACTAAAATACATTAAAATAGCATACACGATAATATTTACAATTATTGTTTTATACATTGTAAGAAATAATTTTATATCGCCTAACCATATATTTAAATACAAGATTTTTTTGAGTATTGGACAAAAATTTAAAAATGTTCTTTTTGGATTAGTAGTATTTTTTATTTCTACAATCTCATACTATTTAATTGATGATCAATTTGATATTAAAAATGCTAAAAAATATTGGATTTTAGAATCATTAAGAAAATTCATATGGATTAAAGGGATAGAATCAATAGTTACAGATGGTAATGAATATAAAATTCAAAAGTTAAATAAAAACATTTCCAATTTTATAGCTTTATCATTGATTAGTATATTTACAATATTTTTTATGAAACCAGAGTGGACATTATTTCTAATTTATTTAGTTATTTTAGTTATTTTCATTTGTGTGATTTACCTAAAAAACAAATGTCCTTATTATTTAGATTGTGTTTTAACTGATAAAATCAGTTTGAAAAGAAAAATACTATCAATATCTTACGAGTTATTTGTTAGTATATGCAATATTTTACTTTTTGTTTTTGTAATAAAACAATTTACAAATGTTAACTACTCAAACTTAATATTAATTTATTGCGTTTCAAATGTTTTTGGACAAGTAAGCTTGATGCAAGATGGATTTATTGTATCTGACCTAATACAGATACATTTATTGTGCAGATTAATTGAGCCGAAAGCAGCAATAATAGCTATCTTGATTTATAGATTAGTATACAGTATTATTCCATGGATATTATCATTAATTATGATACTAAAAAGAATATACGACAATTACAATACCGATTATAAAAATAAACAATTTGCATTTAATATTTTATCAATTTTCACACTTATTGTTGGTTTGATTTTATGCTTAAGCGTTGCTACTCCATCGGTTTTGATGAGAATTAAAATATTAAAACGATTTGTAAAAAAAGATGTGTTAATGCTAGCGAGGTTTTTAACTCTTACTTCTGGTGGGCTATTAATTTTGTTATCACAAGGAATAAAGAAATCAGTAAAAAAATCTTTTTATATTGCTGAAGCTGTAATTGTAATTTCAGTAATATCTACACTTTTAAAGGGATTAGACATAGAAGAATCAATCATAACTTTATTACTAGGTGTCCTATTATATATAATGAAGGATGGCTTTACAGAAAAAGCTATAAAATTTAGGGCAAAATACTTTTTGAATACTATCGTAAAATTATCAGTTGTAACAATAGCTTTCGTTTTTATTAGTAACACAGTTAATAAGGTAAACTTTTTTACATCAAATAGAAAATATTCATTAAACTATCTAAGCGAAAATAAGAAATTTATTCTTTTATACGTTTTATTTGTTTTGATATTGTCATATCTTGCACAATATACTAGAACTCAAAAATTAACTTTTACTAAGTTATCAGATAAGGATTTCGAAAGGATAGATGAATTCTTAAATGAATATGGTGGAAATGAGTTTAGTCATCTAATATATCTTAATGATAAAAACGTATATTTTGATAAAACAAACACAGTTATGATAATGTATAGACCTGTAAGAAACAGTGTTATTGTATTAGGGGATCCTATAGGAAACAAAGAAAATTTTGTTGAAGCAATTGATGATTTCATAATTTATTGCAATGAATATCACATGAATGTTTGTTTTTATGAAATAAACGGAGAGAATCTGGAATTGTATTGTGATCAAGGCTTTAGATTTGTAAAAGTTGGACAAGATGCAACATTAGATTTGACGCAATTTTCATTAGTTGGAAAAAAAAATAGGACTTGGAGACATGTTTTAAACAATTTTGACAAAGGAAATTATGAATTTAAAGTTCAGGAACCTACAAAAGAATTAATATCTGAAATGAAAGTTGTTTCCGACAATTGGCTTGGAAATAAAAATGAAATGGGATTCAGCTTAGGATTTTTTGACATTGATTATCTAAAAAGAACGAAAATTGCATGTATTTATCGAGAAGAAAAACTTCTTGCTTTTGCAAATCTTCAACCTTTTTACGATAATAAAACTCTATCTATAGATTTGATGCGATATGATAAATCAAATGAAGATGGATTGATGGACTTTATTTTTATAAAGTTGATATTATGGGGACAAGAAAATAATTACGAAAAATTCTATCTTGGAATGGCTCCACTATCTAAAGTAGGAGATAAGATTTATTCTAAAAAGAAAGAAAAAGTTTTGAATATTGTTTACAATACGCAAAATAAAATATATAATTTTAAAGGTTTAAGAAATTATAAAGACAAGTTTAAGCCAAGTTGGTCGAATAAATATATAGCTTATACTTCCGATTTTAATTTACCTTACATTTTAATTAATGTTGTAAATTCGAAGAAAAAATAGTTGACAAATTATACGAGATAGTATACAATATTTAATGTTGATAAGTAGAGATATCCGCTCTCACCTTATAATTTCGAATTCATAAGGTTAAAATTTAATTTGATTATTAATTTTTGGCGGGTATTTTTACCCGCCATTATTTTTTTGGAGGTGAATAATATAAAAGATTTAATGATTAATGAGGAGATAAGATCTTCAAAAGTTAGATTAATCGATGATGAAGGTGAGCAAATAGGTGTTATATCTATCAAAGAAGCTTTGAAAATGGCTGAAGATAAACATTTAGATTTGGTAAATGTAGCTCCGAATGCTAAACCACCTGTATGCAAAATATTAGATTATGGTAAATATAAATATGATGCATTAAAAAAAGAAAAAGAAGCAAAGAAAAATCAAAAAGTAATAAATGTAAAAGAAATTAGACTTTCTCCAAATATTGAAAAGCATGATTTAGAAGTTAAGGCTAATCAAGCTTCCAAGTTTTTAAGTAATGAAAATAGAGTAAAAGTTTCTGTTAGATTTAGAGGTAGAGAACTTGGACATAAAGATTTGGGAAAAGAAGTTCTTGATAAATTCTATGAATTAACAAAAGACGTAGGACAAATAGAAAAAAAACCTTCCATGGAAGGAAGAATGATGATAATGTTTATGGGTCCTTTGACTGATAAAGATAATTAGAGGGGGAAAATAATATGCCAAAAATGAAGACACATAGAGGTTCTGCTAAAAGATTTAGAAGAACTGGTACAGGTAAGTTAAGAAGATATAAAGCTTATGCAAGTCACTTAACAGGTAAGAAATCTGCAAAGAGAATTAGAAACTTAAGAAAAGGCACAACAGTTAGCGATGCAGATATGAGAAGAATCGATAAAATGATTCCTTAATCAGAGGGGGAAATATAAATGGCTAGAATTAAACGTGGTACAAATAATAAAAGAAGACACAAAAAAGTATTAAAACAAGCTAAAGGATATTACGGCTCAAAACATACATTATTCAAAACTGCTAACCAAGCTGTAATGAAATCATTAGCATATTCATATGTTGGAAGAAAAAGAAGAAAAAGAGATTTCAGAAAATTATGGATTGCTAGAATTAATGCAGCTACAAGAATGCATGATTTAAGCTACAGCAAATTCATGCATGGTTTAAAAGTAGCAGGAGTTGATTTGAATAGAAAAGTTCTTGCAGATATGGCTGTTAGAGACGAAAAAGAATTTGCTAAATTAGTTGAATTAGCAAAAAATAATTTATAAAATGAAAAGCTTAAGTTGATGTGAATCATACTTAAGCTTTTTTTAGTATATTGTCTATTTCGTTTTCATTTGAAGTTATAAGTTTTAATTTTTTATCACGAGTTAGCTTTTTTGTTTTTATTTCTAATTTTAACGCGTTACTTTTATTATCAACTTTTTTTATAAAGACATATTTTACTGGAAGTCTTGACCTTGTATACTTACTAGCTTTACCATTGTTGTGCATTTGGATTCTTTTTGAAAAATCATTAGTAATACCTGTATATAAGCTATTGTCAGCGCACTCTAAAATATATAAATAATACATTAAAACATACCACTTACTTGTTTTGCGACATCATAATTGAAACCTTTTTGAAGCAAGAAAGTAATTATTTTGTTTTTTAATTCATATCCTTGATATTTTTCTTTCCAGATATTTATTTTAGTTTCTACTGCCTCAGTCGCTTTATCAAACTCCATATTATATCCAAACACCTCATCTAAGTAATCTTGGTAGACTCTCTTGTCTATCCCTTTAAGGTAGAGGTCGTTAATTATTCTTTTTTTACTGTAGTTTGTAAGATTAATTTTATCGTTAATGAATACTTTGGCATAGTTAACATCATCAATTAAATCTAGAGTTTTTAATTTATCTAAGACATCTGCGATAATTTCATAGCTGAAATTTTTAGATTTCAGTTTTGTAACTACTTCTTTTTCGGTTCTTAATTTATAAGATAAAAAATTAAGGCTGATTTCAAAAGCTTCACTAAATTTTGAAATTTCTAGAAGATTAGAATACAATTTTTCATCTATTATCATTTCATTTTGTATTTTCAACTTTTCAAAATCTCTATAACTTAATAAAAAAACTTCTTTTGTATCAGTCTCAATTATAAACTTATCTTTTTTATCATTGAACTCAATATGTTTAATTATCATTTTATTGCATATTCATAATTACATTTAGTATAAATGGAGCGACCATCATTGCCACTAGAATAATAGCTATAACTTGAGCTAATTTTTGTTTTTTCATAAAATTCACCTCTATGATATTTTAACACAAAAACATATATTTGCATATTTTAAAATAATGCTATAATATATTTATAAAAATGGAGGTAATTATGGCTGATTTAAAATTTGAAATAATAGAAAGATTAGGAGTTTTATCAACTAAGGCAAATAATTGGAACAAGGAATTAAATATTGTAAAATGGTCTGATTATGATGCAAAATACGATATTAGAGAGTGGAATCCAGATCATACAAGAATGAGTAAAGGTCTTACATTTACTGAAGAAGAGCTTAGAGTTTTACATGCTTTAATAGAAGATGAATTAAATCAATTAGATTCAGAAAAGTAGGATATATTTTGAAATTCATACATTCAGCTGATTTTCACTTAGGCATGAAATTTGAAAAATCTGCAATTCCACAATCAATGTCTAAAATTAGAAGACAAAGAATATGGTCATCTGTTGAAAGATTAATTAAATATAGCATTGATGAAAATGTCGATTATATTTTTTTGTCGGGAGATTTGTATAATTTGGAAAATTTCAGTCTAAGTGATATGAATCGATTAATTGATTTATTTTCTAGGACAAATTCTCAAATTTGTGTTATAGGTGGCAATCATGATCCCATATATAAAGATAATTTATGGGATATGGCAAATGCTAGTGAGAATCTTAATGTATTCAGAAAGGATTCACTTGAGAAAATAGAGTTTGATGATATGGATGTTTATGGGATAAGTTACAATAAAAACAATTACGATTTTATGAATATTTTTGAGGATTTGAAATTAGATAAATTAAAAACAAATGTATTAATGATTCATTCTGATTTGTTATCTTATAACAGTAACTACATGTTTTTTGATCAAGAAAAAGTAAATAATTTAGGGTTTGATTACGTAGCTCTTGGTCATATTCACAAACCAACAATATTCAATGACAAATTTGTGTATCCTGGTTCAATTGAACCTTTGAGTTTTAAAGAAAAAGGAATGCATGGAGCTGTTATTGGTAGTATTATCGATAACAGACTTGACATCGATTTTTTAGATTGCTCAGAATCTAATTTTAACGAATTTGACTATAATATATCAGATAAATTTAGTTATTATGATTTGGTAAGTTTGTTATCCAAAAATTTAGTAGATGGTAAGAAAAACTTTATAAGAATTAATCTAAATGGACAACTAGAAGATGGATTTGATTTGGATATAGGTTCATTAAAAGAAAGTTTGAGTAAGTATTGTGAACATGTAGAAATAGTTGACAACACAGAATCAAATTTAAATTTGGATAAAATCTATGAATTTAATAGAAATAATGTTCTAGGTTATTTTATAGAAGAAACTAAAAACTTGAATCAGGATGATCCTGTTGTTAAAAGAGCCATCAATTTAGGAATTAATTGTTTAATGGAGAATAAACTATGAAAATTATTAGATTAGATTTGATCTCATTTGGAAGATTTAATAATTACACAATAGAATTAGAAGACAAATTTAATCTGATTTATGGGTTAAATGAGTCGGGAAAGACTACTATATCAAAATTTATTGAAGGCGTTTTTTATGGTTTCGTTAAACCTTATTTAAAAAGAACTGTATATACAGAAGATTATGAAAAATACCGACCATGGAACAATGAAAACTATGAGGGAAGTATCTTAGTAGAAAAAGACGGTAAGAGATATGTGATTTATCGTAATTTTAAAGAAAAATACTTTAATATTTTTAACGAAACTACTGGAAATAATGAGACTAATTTAGACGATTACAATCCGGACAACTTATCATTTCCTGGTGAGTATTTTTTTAAAATGCCTTCAGATATTTTTAAATCAACTGTTTTTTCTAATTTAAAAGAATTAGATGTCGAAAATAAGAATATAACTTCTATTGTAGATATGCTCTTAAATTCATCTAACAGTCAGAATGATACAGTTTCATTTAAACAAGCTTTGGTTAAATTAGAAAAAATGAAATCAAATATTGGCACAAAACAATCTAAGACAAAAGCGATGGGAAGTTTGTACCAAAATAAACTTGATTTAGAAGATGAAATTAAGAATATAAATAAAGAAAAAAAAGAGTACGAAGATTGTCTAGCTAAATTAAACGAATATAAAATTCGACACGAAAAACTACTTTTAAATAAAGAAAAACTGGAAAATTTGCATAAACAAAATGATTTAGAAAAAATTGAAGATGCAAAAAACTATAAAATGCAAATTTTGAAGGAAAAAGCAAGTTTGTTAGATAGAGTATCATCAATTAGTTATATAAATGAAATCGAAGAAGATGATGTCAACGAATTAGAAGAGCAGAATCAATTTTTGGACGCAAATAGAATTAGATTTAATGATTTATCAAAGCAAAAAAAATTAATAGGACAGGATTATTACCAGTTAAAGGCAAAAATTAGCAATTATCAAACTATAAAAGATTATATATTTGAAATTAATGATTTGAATGAAAAATCTAAAGCAAATTCTAAATTGAAAATTAAATTAACAATTATTGGAATTATTTCTGCTTTAATTATCGCTGGAGTCATTTATATATTAGCAGGGTCTAGTAAAATTGTTATTACTCCTATTTTATTTGTTTTTTACTATATTTTATTATCATTAATTTTAAAATTCAAGACAATATCTTATAATCGTCAATTAAATAAAATTTTGCAAAAAGTTAATCAAATTACTAATATGAGGTATGAGAGTTTAACTGATGTTATTAACGATTTTAAATACGATACAGATATGGATAGAAGTGTTAATTATTTAAATAATCTTGAAGAAAAACTAAATGATATAGATTCTGAATTGGACTCTATATTATATGAAGATGAAAATTGTAAGAGTAAAATCAACAATATATTATCATCTTCGGGAAAGTTGAAGAATATAGATGTTGAAGACTACAGAAGAAAAAAAATAGAATACGAACAATTGATAAGTAGAATATCAGATAAAGATGATCAACTAAAAAAAATATCAAGTGAGTATGATTTCAGTATTTTATTAAACGATTTTCATGATAAAACTATACAATTTGACGAGAATGAAATAAAAGATATTAACGTACTTGACCATGAGATTGATGAATCTATTAAAGAAAATGCGAAATTATTTGAAAGAACGAAAATGCTTGAAAATTCTGTGAATCTTTTACTTGAGAAAGAAGAAAAATTATTAGATATAAACGAGCAAATAGAAAATTATGAAAAAGAGATTGAATCTATAGAACTAGCTATGGATTTGATTAATAAAAGTATAAATAAGTTACACAAGAATTTCATTCCTAGAATCAACAAAAAAGTATCTGAAATGATGGCTTATTCGACTAAAGATAGGGATAGGTTCAGAGTTGATGAAAACTTAGATGTCAGTGTTTATGATGGTGTTAAATTCTACGAACAAAAATATTTAAGTTCTGGAACATTTGATTTGTTGTCTATATTTATTAGAATTAGTGTTCTTGAAGAATTAATGGGACTTGATTATTTAATGATTCTAGATGATTGTTTTGTTCAATTAGATGATGTAAGATATAAGAAGTGTCTGGATCTTTTATTCAAAATATCAAATAATAGTCAAGTTATACTTTTTTCTTGTCAAAAAAGAGATGAACAATTATTGAATGAACTAGACATAATATATAAGAAAATTGAGTTATAATAAATATGATTTATGCGATAGGTGATTTACATCTGGATTATACTAAAAAAAAGTCCATGGATGTTTTTGGAAATAATTGGGAAAATTATGAAGAGAAGATATTTAAAAACTTAGATCAATTAAATGAAGATGATATTATACTTGTTCCTGGAGATATTTCATGGGCAATGCAATTAGATGAAGCTTTTGTGGATTTAAGAAGAATTGATGAAATGCCAGGCAAAAAAATACTAACTCGTGGTAATCATGATTATTGGTGGTCGGGGATAAGTAAACTTAGGAATTTAGATTTGAAATCTATATTATTTATTCAAAATGATTCACTTGATTTAGATAAATTTAATATATGTGGATCGCGTGGATGGCTAGATCCAACTAGTAAAGAAGCGACAGAAAATGATAAAAAGATTTTTCAAAGAGAAATACTAAGAGTTAATATGAGTTTAGAAAGTGTAAAAAATAATAAGGATATTATTATGATGTTGCATTATCCACCATTTGACATAAATAAACAACCCAATGAATTATTTAATTGTCTAAGAAAATTCAACGTGACAGATTTGGTTTATGGTCACTTACATGGATACGGACATACTAATGTAGTTGAAGGGTTAATAGATGGAATAAATGTACATTGTGTATCTTCTGATTACATAGATTTTAAAGCTAAAAAAATAAGGAAATAAGATGGAAAAAGAATTAGAGTGTAAGATATTCACTGATGATTTTAATGGTTTAATGGAAAAAGCAATTGATTTGGGAGCTGTAATGATAGCTCATGAAATTCAAGAAAATATTTTAATTGAATCTGATGATTTTGATTTAATTGAAAACACAGATTATCTTAGGATTAGAATTTCAGAAGATATATACAATAACAAAAAAACTAAATATCTTACTTATAAAAAGAAAATTAATGATACAAATGTTAGGCATTATGATGAATATACTATAAAATTTGATAATGAAGAAAATTTGAAACAAATATTAAAATTTGTTAAATTAGATAAGCAGTCTTCATCAAAAAAGGAAAGAAAATCTTTTTTGTTTATGGATGCGAGACTGGACTTTGATCGTTGGGATGAGGATTTTTATCCATATCCATATTTAGAGATAGAAGTTAAAAATGAAGAACATTTAGAAAATGTATTAAATAAACTAGAAATTAGAAAACATCAAGTATCGACAGAATCTATAAGCGATTTAAGATCTAAATTACAAAAAGATTAACAGAAAGGATAGACTTTAAATGGCAAATAAAAAGCTAGTAGTCGTGGAATCTCCAACAAAAGCGAAAACAATTCAAAAAATGTTAGGATCAGGTTATAAAGTTGTAGCTACAATTGGTCATTTAAGAGATTTACCGAAAAGCAAATTAGGAATAGATATTGAGAATGATTTTGAACCACAGTATATTAATGTTAGAGGTAAAGCTAGTGTAATCAACGCTCTAAAAAAGGACTATAAAAATTCTCAAAAAATATTTTTGGCAACCGACCCTGATAGAGAGGGAGAGGCTATTTCTTGGCATTTATGCTATCTATTAGGTATAAATCCTGAGGAAAAAAATAGGGTAAAATTTCAAGAAATAACAAAAGATTCTGTAAAAGAAGCTATTAAAAAACCTGAAGCTCTCGATCTTAAGTTGGTAGATGCACAACAAGCAAGAAGAGTATTAGATAGAATAGTAGGTTATAGCATATCCCCACTATTATGGAAGAAAGTTAAATCTGGACTTAGCGCAGGTAGAGTACAATCAGTAGCGTTAAGACTTATATGTGAAAGAGAAAAAGAAATAAGAGAATTTGAACCAGAAGAATACTGGTCAATTCATGCAAACTTATCAAAGAATAGTCTAGAATTTGATTCAGAACTTTACTATTCTCCAAAAGATAAATCCAATAAAATAAATATTAATAATGAGGATGAAGCTAATAAAATATTAGAAGAATTGTCTGACAAATTTATTGTGGAATCTATTAAACAACAAAAAAAATCTAGAAAACCATATGCACCATTTACGACATCAACTCTTCAACAAGAAGCTTATAAAAAGTTGTATTTTCAAACTTCTAAAACAATGAGAATTGCTCAACAATTATATGAAGGAATTAGCTTAGGAAGTGAAGGTTCTGTAGGTTTGATAACTTATATGAGAACTGATTCAACAAGAATATCTCATGTATGTGTCAATGATTGCTTAAGTATTATTAATGAACTTTATGGGAAACAATACGCTACGAAAGGATATGATTATTCCAAAAAGAAAAAAGGATCCCAAGATGCACATGAGGGAATAAGACCTTCTTCTGTAACAAGAAGGCCTAACGAAATTAAAAAGTATTTGACAGATGATCAGTACAAATTATATAAATTGATTTGGGAAAGAACAGTTGCAAGTCAAATGAAAGATGCGAAATATTTATCTACATCGATAGATTTTGATAATAATGGATATACTTTTAGATCGAATGGAAATGTAGTAATCTTTGATGGATTTACAAGAGTTTATTCGCTAAACACTAAAGATAGTGAGTTACCAGAATTAGAAGAAAAAGAAAGTTTAAATTCAAGAAAGATAGAGTCAAAACAACATTTTACTAAACCAAAACCACGATATACAGAAGCTAGCTTGGTAAAAACTCTTGAAGAAGATGGAATAGGAAGGCCAAGCACTTATGCATCAATTATAAGTAGTATTTTATCCAGAAATTATGTAGAATTAAAAGAAAAAAAATTCTATACTACAGAAATTGGAGAAAAAGTTTGTAAATTCGTAGTTCAATATTTTGATTCAATTATCAATGAAAAATTTACGGCTGAAATGGAGAATGAATTAGATAATATTGCAGAAAATGATGTTGAGTGGAAAAAAGTAATTAGAGATTTTTATGATGGATTTAATGAAGATTTAATTAAAGCAAAAAATGCTCAAGATAAATTCAAAGTTAAAGATGAGCCTATAGGTCGTAAATGTCCTGAATGTGGAAGTGATTTGGTAATAAAACATGGAAGAAATGGAAAATTTATTGGCTGCAGTGCTTTTCCTGATTGCAAATATACTGAAACTATTGTAAAAGATACTAAAGTAAAATGCCCAAAATGTGGTCACAGAATAATAGAAAAAGTTTCTAAAAGAGGTAAAGTTTTTTATGGATGTGAAAATTATCCAAATTGCGACTTCGCTTTATGGGATAAGCCTACAGGTGAGAAATGTCCTGAATGTGGTAGTTTACTAGTTCATAGAAAAAATAGGCATGGAGAATCCATTATTTGTTCTAATGAAAAATGTGATTATAAAAAGCTTGAAAAATAAAAACATATATGATATACTTTGAAAGTAAAACACACAGTCGATGATACCAATACAGTTGCTTAATTGTCGTATTTGTAGATGAGTCGTCTGGAGGAAAAAACGGAGGTAGAAAAAATGTCAGTAGTATCAATGAAATCATTGTTAGAAGCTGGGGTTCACTTTGGTCATCAAACAAGAAGATGGAACCCAAAAATGTCAAAATTTATATTTACAGAAAGAAATGGAATCTATATTATAGATCTTCAAAAAACTGTAAAACAAATTGATGATGCTTACAATTATGTAAGAGACATCGTTGCAGATGGTGGAGAAGTTCTTTTCGTAGGAACAAAAAAACAAGCTCAAGAAGCTATCGAAACTGAAGCAAAAAGATGTGGACAACATTATGTAAGCCAAAGATGGTTAGGTGGTATGTTAACAAACTACAAAACTATCAAAACAAGAATTAATAGACTTCACCAATTATATGAAATGGAAGAAGATGGAACATTCGATCTTTTACCTAAAAAAGAAGTTAGCCAATTAGAAAGAGAAAGAGAAAAACTAGAAAAAAACCTTGGTGGTATTAGAAAAATGACTAAAATGCCAAGTGTATTATTCGTAGTTGATCCTAAAAAAGAATACATTGCTGTTCACGAAGCAAAAATATTGGGAATACCAGTTGTAGGTATAGTAGATACTAACTGTGATCCAGATGAATTGGACATAGCTATTCCTGGTAATGATGATGCAATTAGAGCAGTTAAACTATTAACTTCTACAATTGCTGATGCTGTTATTGAAGCAAATCAAGGTCGTGAAGATTCAGAAGAAGTTTATTCTGAAACTGAAAATGATACAGAAGAATCTGAAACAGAAGAATCAGTATCAGAAGAAGATTTAAAAGAATTTGTTGAAAATTCTGAAGAACAATCAGACGAAGAATAATAAAAAATAAGCGACGGTTAAACTTAAAATTAAATAATTGTTTGACAGTCGCTTTTTAATTCAATTGGAGGTAATAAAATGGCACAAATTACTGCTAGTATGGTAAAAGAATTAAGAGAAAAAACTGGCGCAGGAATGATGGACTGTAAGAAAGTCCTAACTGAAGCAGATGGAAATATTGAAAAAGCAATTGACCTTTTAAGAGAAAAAGGACTTGCTGGAGCAGAAAAAAAAGCTGGAAGATTAGCATCTGAAGGTATTGTTGAAACTTATATTCACGGCGGAAAAATTGCTGCTATTGTTGAAATCAATAGTGAAACAGATTTCGTTGCTAAAAATGAAGAATTCAAGAACTTTGCTAAAGATATTGCTATGCAAGTTGTAGCATCAAATCCAAAATACATTAGTCGTGAAGAAGTTCCTGCAGAAGAAGTAGAAAAAGAAAAAGAAGTATTAATTCACCAAGCATTAAATGAAAATGATGGTAAGAATGTTCCTGAAGATAAGGCAAAAATGATAGCAGAAAAAAAAGTTGAAGGAAGAATTAATAAATTTTATTCTCAAATTTGCTTATTAGAACAACCATTTATTAAAGATCCTAACAAATCTGTTGAACAATTATTAACAGATTTAATTGCCAAAATCGGTGAAAATATTAAAATACGTAGATTTGCTAGATTTGAAGTTGGCGAAGGTTTAGAAAAGAAAAACGAAGATTTTGCTGAAGAAGTAAAAAAACAAATGGGTCAATAAAAATTATTGCTGCAATTTCTATATTGCAGCTTTTTTTATTTTACATAGTATCATATTGATTTTAAAATGTTAATTTGGTATTATTAATTAAAGAAAACCTTATTATTAATTAGGAGGGAATTTTGAGTTTAAAATATAAAAGAGTTCTACTAAAATTAAGCGGTGAAGCTTTAAGTGGAGACCAAGGACACGGATTAGATGATGACATTATAGAAAATATTTGCGATTCTATAAAAGCTGTTCATGAGGAGGGATTAGAAATTGCTATTGTTGTTGGTGGTGGAAATTTCTGGAGAGGAAGATCATCTAAAATTGATAGAGCTACATCGGACTCAATGGGAATGTTAGGAACGACAATAAATGCTTTGAGATTACAAGCATCTTTGGAAGCAAAAGGTATTCAAACAAGAGTACAAACAGCAATAGATATGAAACAAGTTGCAGAACCTTATATTAGAAGGAGAGCGATAAGACATATTGAAAAAGGTAGAATTGTAATTTTTGCTGCAGGAACAGGATTACCATATTTTTCTACTGATACAACAGCTGCGTTAAGAGCAGTAGAAATTAACGCTGATGTTATTTTAGCAGGTAAAAGAGGAACAGATGGTATATACGATTCTGATCCTAATAAAAATAAAAATGCAATCAAATACGATAAACTTACTTATATTGATATTTTAAACAAAGGCTTAGGGATAATGGATGCAACAGCGACATCACTTTGCATGGAAAATAATATGGGATTAGTGGTTTTTGGCATAGATGATCCTAAAAATATAATTAGAGTTTCTCATGGAGAAAATATTGGAACAATTGTTGAGGGGGATAAAAATGAGTAAACAAATTTTAAAAGATATGCAAGAAAAAGCGGATAAGACTTTACATGCTTTAAGAGAAGACTTAAAAACTGTAAGAGCTGGTAGAGCTAATCCTAGTATATTAGATAATATTATGGTAGATTATTATGGAACTGCTACACCTTTAAAGCAGGTTGCTACTATTTCTGCTCCAGAAGCTAGATTACTTACAATTCAACCATGGGATAAATCTATAATGAAAGAAATAGAAAAACAAATTCAAGCTTCTAACCTAGGGATAACTCCTTCTAATGACGGAAATATTATAAGATTACCATTTCCGCAATTAACAGAAGATAGAAGAAAAGAATTAACAAAAGTAGTTAAAGAATATGGAGAAAAATCTAAGGTAACCATAAGATCTATCAGAAGAGACTCTGTAGATGATGCAAAAAAAATGGAAAAAAATGCCGAAATATCTGAAGATGAATTACATGTTTTACTTGATGATATACAATCTTTAACAGATAAATTAACTAAAGAAATTGATGGTATTGTTACGGATAAGGAAACAGAATTAATGGAAATCTAAAAATTTATTTAAATCTAAAAATCTATTCTAATTATGAATAGATTTTTTTACTTACAAATAAATACATACAAAAATAATTTAGATACAAATCAAGAAACATAAATTATGACAAAAATGTTACAATTATTACTTTTTTGAAACTTATTTGTAACTTTTTTGTTGAAATTACTTGACTTTTTTTTTCATTTATTTTAACATTAATTTAAGATATATTAGGAGGAAATTAATATGAACAAAAAAGGACTTGGCTTATCAATAGGATTAGCTTCGGTCATAGCTGTGGGAACTTTTGTATCGCCTTATTTAAGTTCTACAACTTTACAAGGAAAAAATAACATCGTAACTAATGATTTAAAATATTCAGCATATATAAATAATGATGTAAAATTATCTCCTCAAGTTGATAAAGAAGTAAAAGAGAAAGCTCTTAATGAAATAAGAAATTCACAAGTAAGAAACGTATTAAATGATTCCAATAGAATTGTATCAAAAAAACAAGCAGAAAATTCTAAAAATAATATTAATACAGACATACAAGAAGAAGTATCTCATCATAAGGAAATAAAAGTTTCTGAGAACAACGTTTCTACATACAAAAAAATCAATGTAAAAGTAGATTCTAAGAAAGATAAACCTTATAATAAAAAGGTAGATTCAGAAGCTAGTGGGAAAGTTTCTGAAAACAATGAAATTTCAAGACCTCAATTAAAGAAGGAAAAGTCTGAAGTTGCATCATTGACTCTTTCTAGAAATTTTGATAACGAAGAAGAAAAGATATATTCAAACATAACAAAATCTACAACAGGGGATTTATTTGTAAGAGAAAAAGCAAATAAAGAATCTGAAGCAATAGGTGTATTATCTAAAGATACTAAGGTTGTTGTTAAGGATGATAGTAATAAATCATGGGCAAAGATTGAGTATAATAACAAAGACGCTTATGTAAGTAAAGATTATTTAGCAAAAGATAAATCAGAACAAAGCAATAATGTTAAAAAGATTTCAGAAAGCAAGAAAGATAACAAAAAATCAAAAGACACAGTAAGATCTAATTCCACTAAAACACTCGAGAATATGTGGGTTATATCTCCTGTATATTTGAGAAGTGGCAAATCTATTAGTTCTGAAAAATTAGGTGTATTGGATAAAAATACTAAAGTTTTAGGGAATGTGGAAGATGGATGGTTTAAGACTTCTGTTAATGGGAAAGAAGGTTTTATCAGCTTAAAATATTTACAAAATAAAAAAGCTGAAGAAAAACAAAACGGAAAAATTCAAATTTCAGAAGTCAAAAACAAAGAACAAGTACAAAGCTCAAATGCTATTAATTTTGAAGGAACTAGTTATACTGGATATGTAAAAGAATCTGTTAATGTAAGGGATAAAGATAGCATGGATTCTAGTATTATTTCCATATTAGAAAAAGGAACTAAAGTTAGTGGTATTAAAGGAAAATACTGGTTAAAAATTTCAGAAGGAAAATATATTTCAGTAAATTATATTCAAGATAATAAAGTAGATTCAAATCAAGCAAGGAATGCTGAAGTAAAAGATTCTTTTACTAAAAAATCAAAATCCAATAAGGTAAGAACGAATGAAGGTGGTTCTGGAAGTGCGGTAGCCCAAGCTGCATATAATTATTTGGGAGAAAGATATGTATGGGGTTCTGCTAGACCAGGAGTTGGATTTGATTGTTCTGGATTAACAAGTTATTTGTATAATAAAGTATGTGGAATTTCTCTTTATAGAAATTCAGCAGCCCAATCTAATAATGGATATCCTGTAACTAGAAAAAATTTAAAACAAGGTGATTTATTATTTTTTAGTACAAATGGATCTGGAAGCATTTCACATGTTGGTATTTATGTTGGTAATGGAAAAATGATTCATGCCTCTACACCATCAACAGGTGTTATTATTTCAGATATTGATTCTAACTATTATTCTAGTACATTTGTAACAGCTAGAAGAATTCTAAATTAAATATATAAGCTATTAGTATTTAATGCTAGTAGCTTTTTTTATTGGACTAATTGATTGTGATTGTGATATTATAGAATATATAGATGTACGAGGCGCATTATGAATTTAAATTTTTCTAAAGATAAAGTTTTAGCTGGTATTGCAATAATTCTTTTAGCTGGTTTTGGTTTTTACAAATCTAATACTGATAATTTTAATGAAAATCAAATTCAAGGAGTTGTTGATTATAAGTCAACAGAAAGCAATAATGAGCAATCACAAGATGAGATTTCTAAAAAAGAAGATAATTCTATTAACATGTGTCATATTGATGGTTGTGTTAATAAACCAGGAGTTTATTCTTTTAAAAAAGATGATAGACTCAAAGATATTATTGAACAAGCCGGTGGATTTAAACAAGATGCTGATACTAAAAGTGTAAATTTGGCAATGAAGTTAAAAGACGAGATGAAAATTTACATACCATCAAAGTCAGAATCTGCTAAATCAAAAGACAATGAAAGTAATAATTTTGGTATAGTTAGTTCGCAAGATAACAGTACACAAAATTTAGTTAATATAAATACTGCTGATATTACTAAACTCCAAACATTACCAGGTATAGGGCCTTCTAAGGCAAAAAAAATTATACAATTTAGAGAAAAAAATCAATTCAAGAAAATTGAAGAAATTAAAAATGTAGATGGAATTGGTGAAAAAACTTTTGAATCATTAAAAAGTTTGATAACTATAGATTAAAGGAGATAAAAATGTTAGACAAGAAGTACAAAACAATAAGCCCAAAAGATGTAAAGTTAACTGAATTCACTCAAACTGCTGGATGCGCTGCAAAAATAGGCCCAGGAAAGTTAGCAGAAGTGTTAAGTCATCTTGAAAAGGTAAATGATGAAAACTTAGTAGTAGGACTAGACACAAGCGATGATTGTGCCGTATATAAAGTAAGAGATGATTTATGTTTAATTCAATCTTTGGACTTTTTTACACCAGTTGTAAATGATCCATATACATTTGGTCAAGTAGCCGCAGCAAATTCATTAAGTGATTTATATGCTATGGGATCAGATCCATTGTTGGCTTTGAATATTGTTTGTTTTTCAGATTGTATGAATCAAGATATTTTAGTTGAAATATTAAAAGGTGGAGCTGATAAAGCTAAAGAAGCAGGATGTCTTTTAGTAGGTGGACATACAATTCAAGATGATGAACCAAAATATGGATTATCCGTTACTGGAATTAATCATCCAGATAAAGTTTGGGCTAATTCAACAGCAAAAGTAGGAGATGTTGTTGTTTTAACTAAAAAACTAGGTGTAGGTATTGTGAATACAGCTATTAAAGGTGGAATGGAAAATGAAAAATTATTTGATGAAGTAATTAAGTCCATGTCTACTCTAAATAAATATGCCAAAGAAGCGTGCGATGGATTAGAAGTTCATGCAGCAACAGATGTGACTGGATTTGGGTTGTGTGGTCATGCTCTAGAGATGGCTAAAGGATCAGATTTAACAATTGAAATTGATTCTAAAAACTTACCTATTTTTGAAGGGGTAGAAGAGTTTGTTAATTTAGGACTAGTTCCAAAAGGAGCATATGATAATAGAAACTTTATAAGAAATGATGTTAAAATAAGTAAAAATGTTAGTAGTTTCATAGATGATTTAGTGTTTGATCCTCAAACATCAGGTGGATTGTTAATTGCTTTATCTGAAGAAGATGCTGATAAACTTGTTACCAAACTTCATGAGTCAGGACAAGTTGGAAGTATTATAGGAAGAGTAAAAGAGAAGACAGATCATTTTATAGAAGTAATTTAATTAATCTTATGAAACTTAGAATTCTGTTAGTTTTTCCGCCTAATGTGTACAAAGATGAAATTATTTTGAACTTTTCTAATGATGAGAATTATGAAGTTTCTGAATGTTCTACAATTTTTGATGCACTTGAAAAACTAAAAAAAGGTTACTATGATTTTTTACTTTGTGATATGAATTTTTCAGATGGAACGGGATTGGATTTTAAAAAAGAAATTGGTAAATTATATTCCATTCCAACAATCTTTGTAAGTGATGAATCGGATGATATGAAAAAAATCTTAGCACTAGAATATGGAGCAGATGATTATGTAGTATATCCATTTAATATGTTGGAGCTAAAAGCAAGAATTAGAGCAGTTTTACGAAGAACAAAAACAGATTTTGACAATGATAATAAATCAAATATCTTACAAATAGGAGGATTTGAGTTTAATTTGATATCAAGAACTGTAAAAAGGTATGGTAAAGATATTGAATTAACCGGAAGGGAATTTGAGTTGTTGTATGCACTTGTTTCTAATAAAGATAAAGTTCTTTCGAGAAAGGAATTAGCTTCAAAACTATGGGAAGATGCACAATCTCATATTAGAACAGTTGATGTTCATATAAAAAGATTAAGAGAAAAAATCCAAGACAATGAATCAATAATAATTAGGACAAAATGGGGAGAAGGATATTACTTCTCATCAAATACAAAAGTTTAAACTGCTTTATTTAAAGCAGTTTAATTATTTATGGAGGAAATATGTATCAAACAGATATACCTAAAAAAAATCAATTAATTGCAAATATAGTTACAAACTTAGGCGAAATACAAATTTGTTTATTTGAGGAAGATGCACCACAATGTGTAGAAAATTTTATAACTCACGCGAAAAAAGGATATTATAATGGAACTGTATTTCATAGAGTTATAAAAGATTTTATGATTCAAGGTGGAGATCCTCAAGGAACTGGATTTGGAGGAGAAAGTATATGGAATGAACCTTTTACTGATGAATTTTCTGATAAATTAAAAAATATTAGAGGTGCATTATCCATGGCTAATTCTGGGCCTAATACTAATGGCTCTCAATTTTTTATCGTACAAAATACTGCAATAAGACAAGATTATATAAAATATCTTGATGAATGTGATTTAAATGAAGAACAAAAAGAATATTATAAAAACAATGGTGGTTGTTTTTGGTTAGATGGTAAACATTCGGTATTCGGTCAAGTTTATAAGGGGATGGATATTGTAGATAAGATAGCTAATGTAGAAACTGATTTTTCAGATAAACCATTAGAAGATATAGTAATAAAATCTATTGAAGTTTCAAGGAATTAATATGCATCAATATAAAGGAAAGTTAATAGTGCATACTGGATCTATGTTTTCTGGAAAAACATCTAGTTTATGGAAAGAAGTAAATAGGTTCAGGATTGCTAAATACAATGTAGCTGTGTTTAAACCAAGGATGGATTCTAGATATTCAAAAGAGAAAGTTGTAACACATGATAAAAATGAAATGGAAGCAATTAATGTAGACGATATAGATGATATAGTTGACTATACAAAAACTCACGATGTTAATGTAATTGCAATAGATGAGGTACAATTTATAAATTCAAAACCAGATTATTTTGTAACTCAAATTAATTATCTTTTAGAGAAGGGATTTACAATAATCGCTGCTGGACTTGATATGGATTATAAAGCAAAGCCATTCCAACTTGTTAAGGAATTATTACCTATTTGTGATTATGTAGAAAAACACCATGCTGTATGCGCTATATGCGGTAATGATGCATGGGTAAGTTATCGTATATCGGATGATAAAAATAGAATACAATTAGGAGCTAGTGAGGTATATATGCCTTTATGTAGAAAGCATTATATAGAGAAAATGAACGAAAAGAAACTATCTAAACTTCAAACAACTTATTTAAATAAAAAAGAGAAAAACACAATTTAGTTAACTAAATTGTGTTTTTTCTTTATTCGGGATATATTAAATTTTCTTTTTTTATTGAGTTTAGAACTTTCAAGTATTTTTTTGAATAATATTTTGCCATATCAAGGTTCATGTCTGAATAATTACCGCAGTCTTTAGCTGATTGACCAGGAATATTGCCTTCGTAATCTAATATAAACTCGAATAATTCTTTTATTAACTCAACAATGTCTTCAGACTTTTTATCTCCAACTAAAATAAGGTAGAAGCCTGTTCTGCATCCCATAGGACCAAAGTAAACAACTTCGTTCTCAAGTTTATTTCTTAAAAATGTAGCTGCTAAATGTTCGATTGCATGAACTTCTGCTGTGTTCATAACAGGTTCTCTATTGGGAGCTGTTAACCTCAAGTCAAAAGTTGTTAATACTTCATTATTTATATAATCTTTTCTGGATACATAAATACCAGGTAATAATTTTAAATGATCGATTTTAAAGCTTTCTATTTTATTCATAATTCCTCCTAAATAAAATTTAACGGATCTTTTTGTATTGATGATGATACAATTAATCCAATTGAAATTAAGTTAATAATTTGAAACGTTCCTCCATAACTAAAAAATGGTAATGGAATACCTGTTATTGGCATTACGCCAACTGTCATCCCAATATTTTCAAATATATGGAATAAAAACATTGATGCAAATCCAATAGTTAATAGTTTTGAGTATAAATTATCAGAGTTTTGAGAAATAACCACACATCTATAAAGCATAATTGCATATAACAAAATTAAAGCCAACCCCCCTAAAAAACCGAATTCTTCGACTAAAACTGCAAAGATAAAATCTGTTTGTTTTTCAGGAATAAAATTATATTGACTTTGCACTCCCTTTAAAAAACCCTCTCCTGTTATTTTACCGGATCCGATAGCGATCTTACCTTGTAAAGCTTGCCATCCGGTATTTGAAATATCTCTTTCTGGATGAAGAAAATTCAATATTCTATCTCTTTGAAATTGATCAAGTCTTAAGTACAAGAATGGTAAGCTTAAAACACCTAAGATAATTGCTCCTATCAAATATTTCCAATCAATACCTGCAGTAAATAACATTACAATTATTATAAAAGTATATACCATTGCAGTTCCAGCATCAGGCTGCTTTAAAATTAAAGCAACAGGGGTAAAAGCAAAAACAAGTATTTTTAATAAGGTTTTTGGTTTATTCAAACTATTTTTATTGGTTTCAATTAAATTAGCCAATGAAATAATAAGGACTATTTTCATTATTTCAGAAGGTTGGAAATTAATTGGCCCGAATTTGAACCAACTCCTAGCTCCCCACTCATCACCAACTCCAAAAAACAATACTAAAACCAACAAAACATTACAAATTATGTACATTGGAAGGTTTAGTTTTTTGATAATTTGATTGTCTAGTGACACTATAAAAAAAACAACAAATATTCCTATAATTGTAGATATTACTTGTTTTCTAAAATAGTGATTTGATAGGCTAGATCCAGCACTGTATAATACGATAAGACCATATATTATTAGAATTAAAACGCTTATAATTAGAGTTTTATCAATTTTTGATATATTTTTTTTGTTAATATTAAACATGTCTCACTTCCTCAATTAGTATTATAACATAATTAAATCTTAAGTTGTGATATAATGGTGACCTGGAGGTAATTATGAATAGAATAGGATGTCATTTGTCAACATCAAAAGGACTTCAGAAAACAATAGAACAATGTTTGAAAATAAATGCCGATACATTTCAATTTTTTCCACGTAATCCTAGAGGATCCAAATCAAGATTAATTCCAAGAAAGGAAATTGAAGATTTTCTAGAACTTAGAAATATTTATAATATCAATGATATAGTATGTCATGGAGCCTATACTATGAATCTTTGCAGTGATAGAGAAGACTTAAGAAAATTAGCAATAAGGTTAATAAATGAGGATATGAAAAAAATTCAAGATATGAATATTGATAAATATGTTCTTCATCCAGGAAGTCATAAAAAACAAGGAATTGAAAAAGGCCTAGATATGATTATACACGGTTTAAATCAAATTGATGTTTCTAATGGACAACAGATTTGTATAGAGACAATGAGCGGAAAAGGAACAGAATTAGGAAGTGATTTAAAAGAGATTGCATTTATTGTCAATAATGCCAAAATACCATTATATGTTTGTATTGATACTTGTCATTTATTCAGTTCAGGGGTTAAGTTGGATACTTTCGATGAGTACCTAGATGAGTTTGACAAATTAATTGGTATAGATAAAATAAAAGTCATTCATTGTAATGATTCAATGATGCCATTTGAAGGAAATAAAGATAGACACGAAAAGTTTGGCAAAGGATTGATTGGAGAATCCAATTTACTGGATGTAATTTTCAGTGAAAGACTTAAAGGTAGGCCAATAATATTGGAGACGCCTAATGATTTAAAAGGATATAAGATGGAAATAAATGATATAAGAGGAAAGTTTAATGAACTACAAAAAAATAAATAAAATTTTGGATGATTTAGATAGTCTATATCCGAATGCAAAGGCTGGTTTAGATTTTAATACTCCTTTTGAATTATTAATTGCAACAATCTTATCTGCACAATGCACTGATGTCAGAGTTAATAAAGTCACAGCTGTTTTATTTAAAGAACATAATACTCCTAAAACCATATTGGACTTGGGAGTAGATGGATTATCTAAATATATAAAAAGCTGTGGATTATATAAAACAAAATCAAAAAATATTATCAACACTTGTAATGTTTTGTATCACGATTACGATTCTATAGTTCCTGACAATATAGAGGAATTGATGAAATTACCAGGTGTTGGAAGAAAAACCGCTAATGTTGTTGTAAGTAATGCTTTTGATACACCTGCAATTGCTGTAGATACACATGTTTTTAGGGTAACTAATAGAATTGGAATTGTAAATGAAAAAGATGTATTGAGTACGGAAATGGCTTTAATGAAAGAAATTCCTAAGGAAAGATGGTCAAAAAGTCATCACTTATTTATTTGGCATGGTAGAAAACTATGTAAAGCACGAAGTCCAAAGTGTGAAGAATGTATACTGAATGATAGATGTAAATTTTATAATTCTTAACAAAAACTATTGACAGATGTCTTTTTTGATGTTATTATAGTGAAAATAAATCAAAGGAGATAGTTATGTTAAAAAATAGAAATTTAATTAACGCAGATGATTTTAATGTAGAAGAGATAAATGAAATATTAAATTTAGCAGAAGAAATTATAAAGAGGCCTTCTGATTTTTCTAATTTATGTAATGGAAAAATCTTAGGGACTCTTTTTTTTGAGCCTTCAACAAGAACAAGGTTAAGTTTTGAGTCAGCTATACATAGACTGGGTGGTGATTGCATTGGTTTTTCAGAAAGTGCAAGTTCTTCAACATCAAAAGGAGAATCGTTAGCGGATACAATAAGAACAGTATCTAATTATACAGACATAATTGCAATGAGAAACCCAAAAGAAGGTTCAGCAATTTTAGCTAGTTCGTATTCAGAAGTTCCATTAATAAATGCAGGTGATGGTGGACATCAACATCCAACTCAAACTCTTACTGACTTATTGACAATCTGGATGACAAAAAAAAGATTAGATAATATGACAATTGGATTATGTGGAGACTTAAAATTTGGAAGAACAGTACATTCATTGATAAAGGCAATGTCCAGATATAACAATAATAAATTTGTTTTGATATCACCTGAAGAACTACAAGTTCCAGATTATATAAAAATTTTCTTAAAATCAAAAAACATCGAATTTAAAGAAGTTGAAAAGATGGAAGATATTATCGGAGAATTAGATGTATTATACATGACTAGAGTTCAAAGAGAAAGATTTTTCAATGAAGCAGATTATGTAAGATTAAAAGACTCTTATATATTAGATAATAGCAAAATGAGATTAGCTTCACAAGATTTAGCTGTCCTTCATCCTTTGCCAAGAGTTAATGAAATAGCAACTGAGGTAGATAGTGATCCAAGAGCTGTTTATTTCAAACAAGTTAGATATGGTGTAATTGTAAGAATGGCATTAATATTAAAATTATTAGGAGTGAGATAATGTTAAATATAAATAGTATTGAAAAAGGTATTGTAATAGATCATATAAAATGCGGAATGGGATATAAAATATTTCAACTTTTAAAGCTAGATAAGGCTGATTATACTGTAGCTTTAATAATGAATGCACAATCAGGTAAATTAGGAAGAAAAGACATGATTAAAATTGAGAATGTTATAGATATAGATTTTGATATACTTGGTGTATTTGATGATAATATGACAGTTAATATAATTGAAAATGAAAAAATAAAAGAAAAAATTAATTTAAATTTACCAGAACATTTTGAAGGCTTTATTCAATGTAAAAATCCTAGATGTATAACACAATCTGAAAGAAATATTGTTCAAAAATTTAGTTTGGTTGACAAGGAAACTAGAACTTATAAATGCGATTATTGTGATCATTTATACAATGTGGAGGAATAATGAAATTACTGCTTAAAAATTGTCATATAATAGATAGAGATTTAGATATTTTTTCTGATATATTAATAGAAAATGGAAAAATAAAATCTATTGGAACAATATCAGAACCGTTTGATAAAATCATAGATCTAAATAAAAAAATAGTAATGCCAGGTTTTATAGACTTGCATACTCATTTTAGATATCCTGGTCAAGAAAGCAAAGAAGATTTGCATACTGGTAGCCTATCAGCTCTTGCAGGAGGCTATACAACTTGTAATTTAATGGGTAATACTAAACCTGTGGTAGATAATAACGAAATCTATAATGAAATATTAGATAAATCAAAAGAAATTGATCTAATAAATATTTATCAATGCATGGCTACAACCAAAGATTTAAAATCTATAGAAATGATAAATTTTGAAAAAGCAGATACAAAAATTAAATTCTTCAGTGAAGATGGTAGGGGTATAACAGATTCTCTATTAGCTTATAATATTTTTACAGAAATAGAAAAAATAAAAAAAGGTATAATGATTCATGCTGAAGATCATAATTTAACACAAATATCAACTAGATACGCTGAGGACTTGGAAACTATTAGAGACTGCTACCTTAGTTTGAAAACAGGCTGTAAAGTACATTTTTGCCATGTAAGTACTATTAATTCATTGGAAGCTATCAAATTCTATAAAGAAAAGAAAGCGCCAATTACATGTGAAGTTACACCCCACCATTTATATATGAAAGATAGTGATTTTAAGGTAAATCCTTCGATTAGAACACAGGATGATATTGACTGTATCATAGATATGATCAAAAATTCTATTGTTGATGCTATAGCAACAGATCATGCACCACATACTAAAGAAGACAAAGATAATGGTGCTTGTGGTATGATTGGATTAGAAACAGCGTTTAATATTGTGTATAAAGTTTTGCATGAGAATAATGGAATTTCACTAAATAAAATTTCTGAATTAATGAGTTACAATCCAGCGAAAATATTAGGTGAAAATAAAGGCGCTATAATTCCAACTTATGATGCTGATTTAGTAATTATTGATCTTGATAAAAACATAAAAGTTGATAAATTCAATTCAAAATCAAGCAATTCTCCATTTATTGGAGAAGAGTTTACAGGTAGTATCGAAATGACAATCGTAAATGGAGAAGTTAAATTTGAGAAAGGAGTTAAAAATGATAATAGATAAACTTTCTAAAAGAATAAGTGAAAGATCTATAGTTTGTGTAGGATTAGATACAAGTATAGATTATATACCAGAGAACATGAAAAAAGGTAAAAAAGTTAGCGAATATTTATTTGATTTTAATAAAGAAATCATAGATAACACCAAGGACTTAGTTGCATGTTTTAAGGTTCAAATAGCTTATTACGAAGCCCAAGGCATTGATGGAATGATAGCTTACAAAAATACACTTAAGTATCTTAGAGATAATGATTTGATTTCAATAGCGGATGTAAAAAGAGGAGACATCGCAAATACTGCAAAAGAGTATGCAAAAGCTCATTTTGAAAGAGATTTTGAGGCGGACTTTATAACTGTAAATCCTTTCATGGGATATGATACACTGGAGCATTACTTACCATATCTTATGTCAAAAGAAAAAGGTATATTCGTATTAATGAGAACTTCAAATCCAGGATCCAAAGATATTCAATACAAAGATTATAAAGGACTACCTTTATATTATGAAATAGGTGATAATTTAAATAAAATTGCCAAAGATTATATTGGAGAGTGTAACTTAAGTTCTTTGGGATTTGTAGTAGGTGGAACTCAAACAGAAAATGCTAACAAAATTAGAGAAAGATATTCAAATATTATGTTTTTAATTCCAGGATATGGCGCACAAGGAGCAAAACCTGAGGATATAAGAATTTACCTTGATGATTATAAAAAAGGAATTGTTAATTCATCAAGAGGCATAATTCTAAACTATAGAAAATTTGATGATGGAGAAGAAAATATTGGTAAATATGCTAGAAAAGCTGTTGAAGATATGAGAAAGGATATTTACGGTGAATAAATATATTGATTCAGAAATATTACTTAATGAAGAAATAAGTGATGGAATCTATAAGTTGGTTTTAAAAGGAAAATTTAAGGGTGATCCTGGACAATTTTATATGCTTAGAGCTTGGGATGAATCACCTCTTCTTCCTAGACCACTCAGTATTTGTGACTTAGATGAAGATAGTATTACTTTTTTATATGCTGTAGTAGGAAAAGGAACATCGATAATTTCTTCTATGAGAGTTGGAGAAAATATAAAAATCTTAGGACCATTAGGAAACGGATTTGAATTACATCCAGAATCTAAATGCGCTATTGTGGCAGGAGGAATTGGAATTGCACCAATGAAATATTTATCACGAAAGTTAAAAAACATAGATTTATACGTAGGATACAGGGATACTACTTACATGGAAGATGAAATTTTAAACAAAAATGACACTATTATATCAACTGAAGATGGGTCTATTGGATTAAAAGGATATATTACAGAATTTGTAAAAAATGAGTATGATTATATTTATGCTTGTGGTCCAAATCCAATGATGAACTCTTTAAAGAAAAGAAATTTGAATGCTACTGAGTTTTATTCTCTTGAAGCTCATATGGCTTGTGGAATAGGGGCTTGCTTAGGATGTACTGTTAACACAACTAGAGGCCTTAAGAGAGTTTGCAAAGATGGACCTATCTTTGAAAAAAATGAGGTGATATTTGATGCTTAAAACAAATTTTTGCGGTGTTGAATTTAAAAATCCTATAGTTGGCGCATCTGGTACATTTGGATTTGGTAGGGAATATGAAAACTTTACAGAATTAAATAAAATAGGTGGTATTTCTACAAAAGGCTTAACTATTCAACCCAAAAATGGTAATACTGGATTAAGAATCTATGAGACATCTTCTGGAATAATGAATAGTATAGGATTACAAAATCCTTCTGTTCAAGAATTTATAAATAGAGATTTGGAATATATGTTATCGTTAGACACTGTAACTATAGCTAATATTGGTGGCTCTGATATAAAAAGTTATATTGAAGCTGTGGAACTTATTTCAAGCACAGATATTAAAATAATTGAATTAAATATTTCATGCCCAAATGTAAAAGAAGGTGGAATGGCTTTTGGGATAAAGTGCGATATAGCTAAAAGTGTTGTATCAGAGGTAAGAAAGCATACTGATAAAATATTAATGGTAAAATTATCTCCGAATGCTAACGACATTGTAGAAATGGCAAAAACTTGTGAAGATTCTGGAGCAGATGCCATTAGTCTTGTAAATACTTTTAATGCATTAGCTATTGATATTAATAAAAGAAAACCAGTATTTGATAACATAACAGCTGGTCTTTCCGGTCCTTGTATAAAACCGATAGCTTTGAGAATGTGCAGAGATGTATGTAAAAACGTTAAAATTCCAGTTTGTGGTATGGGTGGAATTCAGAATTACAAAGATGCGTTGGAGTTTATAATGGTTGGCTGCCATTTAGTTCAAGTGGGAACAGCAAACTTTGTTAATCCTAATGTAATGGTTGAAATTGCCAATGGAATGGAAAACTATCTAAAAGAAAATAAATTTAAATCAATAGAAGAAATAAGAAATATTATTTAGGGGGAAATTAATGGACAGAGTAGTAGAATTATTAAAAGAAAGTAATGCATTATTAGAAGGTCATTTTTTATTATCATCAGGAAATCATAGTGATAAATATTGCCAATGCGCAAAATTATTACAATATCCTGATAAGGCTGAGGAAGTAGTTAGAGTTATAGCTGAAAAACTTAAAGATGTTGAATTTGATACTGTTGTTGGTCCGGCAATGGGAGGGATAGTTGTAGCTTATGAGTTAGGAAGACAATTACATAAACCAGCTATATTTACTGAAAGAAAAGATGGAGAAATGTGCTTGAGAAGAGGATTTCAAGTAAAAGAAGGAGAAAAAGTAATAATATCTGAAGATGTGGTTACTACTGCTAAATCATCATATGAAACTAAAAAAGTCCTAGAAGATTTGGGAGCAGAAGTAGTTGGAATTTGTTGCTTAGTAGATAGAAGTGTTAACTTAGACATTGATTTGCCGCTATATAGTGCAACAAAAATTGACATTGAAATTTTCAAACCAGAAGATTGTCCTTTATGCAAAAAAGCATTAGAATTAGTAAAACCAGGTTCCAGAGAAATTAAAACTAAATAATTTTACAATTATAAAATAAGCCTAATTTGATATTTTTTGAAAGTTTATCAAATACAATGGCTTATTTTTTTGTGTAGAAAAACATTAAAATATGATACAATAAATAAGAATAAACTAAAAGGAATTGAAAATGGATTTATCAAAATTAGATAAGGAAAAACTGCCTAAGCATGTTGCCATAATAATGGATGGAAATGGAAGATGGGCTACAAATAAAAATAAACCTAGAGTTTTTGGTCACAATGAGGGAATGAAAAGAGTAGTAGATGTTGTAGAAAACTCTTTAAATATCGGGATAAAATATTTGTCATTATATGCTTTTTCAACAGAGAATTGGAAGAGACCCCAAAAAGAGATAGACTTTTTAATGCAAATACTAATAAAATATATAGATGATCAACTAAATAGATTAGTAACTCAAGGAGTCAAAATCAATATTTTGGGAGATATAAGTGTTCTACCAGAAAAAGTTATTCAAAAGATAGAATATGCATTAGAATCTACAAAAAATAATGATAAACTAATTCTTAATATTGCAATTAATTACGGCTCGAGACAAGAAATTTTACGTGCTGTCAATACAGCAATAAAAGAAGGAAAAATTTTGACTGGCGAAGAGTTTTCAAATCTTTTATATACGGAAAATCAACCGGACGTTGATTTATTAATAAGACCAGGTGGAGAAAAAAGGCTTAGTAATTTTTTACTTTATCAAATGTCTTATGCAGAAATATATTTTTCAGATATTTATTGGCCAGATTTCAAATTAGATTCGCTAGTTAATGCAATTTATTGGTATCAAAATAGGAATAGAAGATTTGGTGGGTTGAAATGAAATTTTTAAAAAGGACTTTAACAGGAATTATAATTTTATTGTTATCCATACTGTGTGTTGCTAAAGGCGGAGTTTATCTTTTAATTATGAACTTATTCCTAAGCACAGTTGCAATTTACGAATTAGAAAATGTTCTAAACAAACAAAACAATAATACTATTAATATTAAAAACCTAATTATAAATATTTTATTGAATATTAGCTTTAATATAAGTATATTTTTTAAAAATGAACTACTAGCAATTGTTTTATTGTGTAGTTTTAGTTTGATAGAGTTGACATTATATACTATTTTTGACAAATCTTTAGAAGAAGTATTAAATAATTATTTTATGCATATTTACATTACCATTACTTTTTCATTAATGTATTTTATCGCAAAAACAGAGTATATATGGCTAATTTATATATGTTCTTGGGGGACGGATACAGCAGCCTATTGTACAGGAATGTTGTTTGGAAAACACAAACTCACTAAAATTAGCCCTAAAAAAACTATCGAAGGAGCTGTAGGTGGAATAATAGGAAGTATGATTATTGCTGGTATTTTTACATTTTTCTATGGGGAATTAAATATCATTAAGATAATCAGTATTGCTTTCTTTGGTTCAATTATATCTCAAATAGGTGACATAAGCGCATCCAAAATCAAAAGGAAAGCCAATGTCAAAGATTTTGGAAATATTTTTATCGGACATGGCGGAGTGATGGATAGATTTGATAGTTTTATTTTTGTTTTACCTTATCTCTCAATTTTATATTGTTTAGGGATTTAATAGGAGGAAATATGATTACAATAATTTCATCAATTATTATATTTTTACTAGTAATATTAATACATGAATTTGGACATTTTATTGTCGCTAAGATGAACGGAGTTAATGTTTTAGAATTTTCAATTGGTATGGGACCTAAACTTTTTCAAAAAGAATCAAATGGAACTCTTTATTCTTTAAGATTATTACCAGTGGGTGGATATTGCCAATTAGAAGGCGAGGATGAAGAAAATGATAGTCCTAATTCTTTGAACAATCAATCACCATTTGTTAGACTTAAAGTAATCTTAGCAGGTGCAATAATGAATTTTATATTAGCTTTTTTATTATTAATTCTGTTAATGTCTGTAAGTCGAGTAAGTACTGTTGTTTCTGGTGTTATGAAAGATTCTCCAGCGTATTCTTCTGGAATTCAAGCGGGAGATAATATAGTGTCAATAAATGGGGAAAAGCTCAACGATGGCGAACAATTATTAAAGAGTATTAAACAATCTCAGGGAGACTTAAATATTGAACTGATAAGAGATAATAAACCTAAGAATATTAAAGTTAATCCTAAGCTTGAAAACAATGTTAGAAAAATTGGCGTAAATTTTGAAGAAGAATATAACATTAAAAATTTTAATATTATAAAAGGCTTTAAAAAAGGTATTTCTACTTTTCTTAATTTAACCGGAATGTTATATAAGTTTTTAGGAATGCTTATAACTGGCCAACTAGGATTAGGAGGAGTTAGTGGACCTGTAGGAGTGGTTAAAGAAATCGGAAATGCTGCTAAAACTGGTGTAGCAAATCTACTCTTCCTACTTGCATATATCAATATAAATTTGGGTGTGTTTAATTTATTGCCAATTCCTGCACTTGATGGAGGAAGAGCGATATTCATACTAATCGAGATGATATTTGGCAAAAAAATATCTCAAGAAAAAGAAGGATACATTCACATGGTAGGATTGATTTTGCTTTTAGGCTTAATCACTGTAGTTACAATTAAAGATGTTGTTAAATTATTTTAAATGTTTTATTTAGGCCTGTATGGGCCTTTTTAAATTTGAAAGGTGAAGTAATGAAAAGAGAAGAAACAAAGAGAATTTATGTAGGTAATGTCGCTGTTGGAAATGGTGCAAGAGTTACAGTCCAATCCATGACTAACACGGATACAAAAGATATAGAAAGTACTGTAAGACAAATAAAAGAATTCGAATCAGTTGGTTGCGATATTTCAAGAAGTGCAATTAATGATTTGGAAGATGCAAAAGCAATACCCATTATCAAGAGCATGACGAATATCCCTTTTGTTGCTGATATACAATTTCATCACAAATTAGCAATAGCCGCAATCGAAAATGGATGTGATTGTATTAGAATTAATCCTGGAAATATCGGTGGGATAGAAAGAGTAAAAGAAATTGTAGATTGCTGCAAACATCATAAAATTTCTATGAGAATCGGTGTAAACAGTGGATCGGTTAATCAAAAGTTTATCGATAAATATCATGGAGTAAATGTTGACTCAATTTGCTATAGTTGTCTTGATCAAATAAGAATGATTGAAGATATGGGATTTAACGATATAAAATTGTCACTAAAATCATCAAATGTTAACATGTCAATAAAAGCTTATGAAAAAATGTCTCAACTTTGCAATTATCCACTTCATGTTGGAATAACAGAGGCAGGACCTTCTACTAAAGGGATTATAAAATCTAGTGTAGGAATCGGAAGCATTTTATCCAAAGGAATTGGAGATACAATAAGAGTTTCATTAACTGGTGATCCTAAAGAAGAAATTGTTGTAGGAAGACAAATTTTAATGAGTTTAGGTTTACTAAGTGAAGGAATTGAAATAATATCTTGCCCAACATGTGCTAGAACTAAGATTGATCTAATCAATATCGTTAATCAAGCAGAAAGAAAATTAGATAAAATTGATAAGCACATTAAGGTTGCTATTATGGGATGTGTTGTAAACGGACCTGGTGAAGCAAAAGAAGCTGATATTGGAATTGCAGGAGGAAATGGTGTAGGGTTAATATTTAAGAAAGGTGAAATTATACGCAAAGTTAAAGAAGAAGAATTATTAGATGTATTAATCGAAGAAATAGAGAGGATATAAATGCATTTATTATTGAACGATGTATTAAAAAAAATAGGGTTAAAATACGATTCTCAGTATCCAATTTATATCGATAAATTAACTTACAATAAAGACAATGATGAGTTGGATTGTTTGATAAAAGTACAAAAAGATGAAAATAAAGATAACTTGACAGAGTTTATTCAAAAAGATTTATTGAACTTTATTACAAAAATTAATATTGAATTTAATGATCATGAAAATTCAATAATCAAATTCTCTAAAGATGTCTTGCTTAATATTTTAAAATCAAATGATTTTTGTGAGTATTTTTCTTGTGTTGATTTTGAGAATACAAGTATAAAAGATTCAGAAATTACTTTAATTTTTAATTTCGAGCAAATAATGGATAAATTTATAACTAATCAGAAAGATATTGAATTAGAGCATCTAATAAAAAAGTTATGCGATGAAGACTATTCATTAAAATGTGAAGCTGTTAGATTAAAGAATAATGATGATTATATAAAAAATCTTGCAGAATATGATAATTCGATTAGAGAAAAAATAGCTGATTCGATCAAAGATACTCCAAAACGAGAAAAAGAAGAGGTTAAAAAAACTGGAATAAAATGTGGTAAAGATATTACTAAGTCTCCTATTAAAATCAAAGAAATAATCGAAAACGAAGATGATACATGTATTCGAGCAGAGATTATTGATGTAGATGTCAGAAGTATAAAAGACGGTGAGAGTTTTATCATTTCTTTAGATTTAAGAGATGAGAGTGGAGCTGTTTTTGCTAAAAAGTTTTTAAAGAAAAAAGAATTTGAGGCATTTGGTGATAAATTAAAATCGGGAGTATATCTGTTGTTAACTGGTAGATTGGAATTTGACCGATTTACATCTGGAAAGACTTTTTCTATAAAACAGATGCAAGAAATTGAAAAGCCTGAGACTAGAAAAGATGAATATGAGAAAAAACGAGTTGAACTTCACATGTATTCACAAATGAGTCAACTAGATGGATTTATCGATTTAGATGAATGCTGCAAAACATTAAAAAAATGGGGGCATACAGCTTTAGGTTTAACTGACAAATCTGTTGTACAAGGATATCCTCAATTGTATGATGCTTGCAGTAAAAACGGAATAAAGCCGCTTTTTGGTATGGAAGCTAAGATACTTGAAGATGATTTTAGGATTATAACAAATCCATATAATTCTATGAATCTTGAAGAATTTGTAGTTTTTGATATCGAAACTACAGGATTATCAAATGCAACTGAAAAAATTACAGAAATTGGTGCTGTAAAGATAGTAAACAATGAGATTGTAGATGAATTTAATCAATTAATAAATCCAGAAATACCAATACCAGAAAAAATTACGGAGCTAACTTCTATAACAAATGATATGGTAAAAGATATGCCTAAAATAGATGAAGTTTTACCTAAATTTTTGAATTTTGTCGGAAATTGTACTTTAATTGCACATAATGCTGATTTTGATATGGGATTTATCAAGAAGAATTGTTTGGATTTAGGGATAGACCCTATTAGAACATATATTGATACTCTTGCGTTTGCTAGAGCTTTGGAACCTCATCTGAAAAATCACAAACTTGATACATTAACCAAAAAATATAATGTAAATCTTTTTAATCATCATAGAGCTTGTGATGATGCAAGAGCTACAGGCGAAGTGTTTATCTGCATGATACAAAGTCTTGAAAAAAAGGGTATTAAATTTGATATTAATATAAATCAAATGGAATCTGAATGGAATATTGAAAAAAGAGAATCATATACTGCAACAATTTATGCTCAAAATTTGGTCGGATTAAAAAATTTATACAAACTAGTTACTGCATCTAATTTGAAATATTTTTACAGAGAAGGCGGTATACCAAAATCTGAACTCAATAAGAGAAGAGAAGGACTTTTGATTGGTACTGGAAATGAAAACGGGGAATTGATTAAAGCTATTCTTAATTATGAATCAAATGAAAAGTTGGATGAAATTATTTCAAAGTATGATTTTTTAGAAGTTCAACCACCTCTGTATTATGATGGAGTAAAATCGAAAAGGATGAGCTTCAATTTAAAAAGTTGTGAAGAATTAACTAGAAAACTATACGATTTATCTCAAAAACATGAAAAACCTCTTGTAGCAGATTCATATGCAAAGTATTTTGAGAAAACGGACTATATTTTTAGAAATATAATTCTAGAAGGTCAACCTAGAAAAATTTATGGCGAGAAATTCCCTACATTATTTTTTAGAACAACAGATGAAATGATGAATGAATTTGGATTTTTGGAAAAAGAGGTAGCTGAAGAAATAGTTATAGACAATACAGTGAAAATTGCAAATATGCTTGAAGATATAAAACCTATACCAGATGGTACTTTCCCACCAGTAATTGAAGGATCGGATACTGAATTAAGAGAGATGACATATAAAAAAGCAAGAAATATATATGGTGATAATTTACCAGAAATCGTAGAAAATAGGTTAGAACGTGAGTTGTCATCTATTATTTCAAATGGATACGCAGTATTATATATTATTGCTCAAAAATTGGTTAAAAAAAGCAATGAAGATGGATATTTGGTTGGGTCCAGGGGTTCTGTTGGATCAAGTTTTGTTGCGACAATGGCAGATATAACTGAGGTTAACCCTTTGATTCCACATTATATTTGTGAAAACTGTAAACATTCAGAATTTATACATGATGAAAATATAGGTTCGGGAGTGGATTTAGAAGATAAAAACTGTCCGGTATGTGGACAACCGTTAAAAAAAGAAGGACATAACATACCCTTTGAAGTTTTTTTGGGCTTTGATGGTGACAAAGAGCCAGATATAGATTTGAATTTCGCTGGGGAATATCAGCCTACTGTTCATAAATATACAGAAGAATTGTTTGGGGAAGGAAAAGTATTCAGAGCAGGAACCATTGGTACTATTTCCGACAAAACAGCTTATGGATATATTAAAAAATATTTTGAAGATAAAAATGAATATGTCAATAATTCAGAAATCAAATATTTGCAAAGAGGAATATTAGGTGTTAAAAGGACATCTGGTCAACATCCAGGTGGAGTTATGATTGTTCCAAGAGATAAAGATATTGAAGATTTTTGTCCAGTTCAACATCCTGCTGATGATGTTAATAGCGATATAATTACTACTCACTTCAATTACAAATCTATAAGTGGCAGAATTTTGAAACTTGATTTACTGGGACACGATGTTCCAACAATTATAAAAATGTTGTCTGATATGACAGGGGTAGATCCATTGACTATTCCTATGGATGACAAAGAAACCATGAGTATTTTTTCATCGATAGATGCTTTACACTTTGAAGAGCTAATAGATGGATTAGATATAGGTACATTAGGAATTCCAGAATTTGGTACAAATTTTGTAAGAGGAATGCTTAGAGATACAACTCCGAAAACTTTTTCGGAATTAGTTAGAATTTCTGGATTGTCTCACGGAACAAATGTATGGTTGAATAATGCACAAGATTTAATCAGAAATGGTGTAGTTGAATTGAAAGACACTATATGTACAAGAGACGACATCATGATTTATCTAATAAATAAAGGATTAGAAAAGAAAAAATCTTTTAAAATTATGGAAACGGTAAGAAAAAATAGACTCCTTGATGAAGATACACTAAATTATATGACTGAAAATAATGTTCCAGATTGGTATATTGAATCCTGTAAGACAATTGAGTATCTGTTCCCGAAAGCTCACGCGGTAGCATATGTAATGATGAGTTATAGAATCGCTTATTTTAAAGTACACTATCCGGAAGCTTTTTATTCAACATTTTTTACAATAAAACTGCAAGATTATCCAGGCGATGTAATTGTAAAAGGATTGAATGCTATCAGGGAAGAAATGCAATCCTTGAAAGATAAGTACAAAGAATCAAATTCTAAGATGACAGCAAAAGATAGTAACAAATATTCTGTATTAGAAGTAGCTGAAGAGATGTATTGTAGGGGAATCAAACAATCGAGAGTTGATTTGCACAAATCTGATAAATCTAGGTTTAAAGTTTTGGAAAAAGGATTCATTCAACCTCCTTTTAATGCGTTGGAAGGGGTAAGTGACGCAAACTCTGTTGCTATTTTTGAAGAAATACAAAAAGGGGAATTTATTTCAAAGCAAGATTTTACTACAAGAACAAAAGTTAATAAGACTGCTCTAGAAATACTTGAAAACCATGGTGTGTTAGATGGTTTGCAAAATGAAAACCAAATAAGTTTATTTGATTTTTAGTGATATGTTATAATTAGATAAATGGAGTGATTATGGATAAAAATTTAATTTACAAGACAAATAACGAAAAATTAATAGCTTTTATTTTTGGACAATTAGAAAAAAACGCAAAAAAAATCGAACAAGCTTGTGATGTTAAACTTAAAATATCAGAAGAGGGGATATTAATTAGTGGTTCTGAAGTTAATATAGATAATGTTGGCAATCTAATAGAATCTCTTAATTCTCATACTTTATCAGACAAAGAATTGACAGATCAAGATTTGGATTATTTGATTTCTAATATAGAAAAAATCAGAGAACAAAACATTTCTAAGATTAAAGATTATGTGATTTGTTATAATTCTAAGGGAAAACCGTTAAAGCCAAAAACAATAAATCAAAGAAATTATGTTGAAATGATTAATGATAATGATATTGTATTTGGGATAGGACCTGCAGGTACTGGTAAAACTTATTTGGCAATGGCTATGGCAATAAATGCGTTTAGGAATAACGAGGTTGACAGAATAATTTTAACAAGGCCTGCAGTAGAAGCAGGAGAAAGCTTAGGGTTCTTACCTGGAGATTTGCAAGAAAAAATAGATCCTTACTTAAGACCTATATATGATGCAATGTTTGATATTTTAGGTTATGAAAACTTTGAAAAATTTAAAGAAAGAGGATTGATTGAAGTAGCACCATTGGCATATATGAGAGGCAGAACTTTAGATAATGCTTATATTATACTAGATGAAGCACAAAATACTACCAATGAACAAATGAAGATGTTTCTAACCAGAATTGGATACGGTTCTAAAGCAATAGTAACTGGAGATATAACACAAGTTGATTTACCGAGAGGTAAAAAATCTGGGTTACTTGTAGCTACAAATATTCTTAGAGACATTAAAGGAATAAGCTTTTTAGAATTTGAAAAAACTGATGTCGTAAGACATCCACTTGTACAAAAAATTATTGGTGCGTATGAAAAATTAGAAAATAATAGGTCGAATTATGATAATACAGATAAGTAATAGACAAGATGATTTTAAAATTGATGATGATTTAATCTCAGATATTGAAAAATCAATAAAAATATGTTTAATTCAAGAATTGAATGATGACAATTACGAGATATCATTATCTTTTGTCAGTGAAACTGAGATAAAAGATCTTAATCGAAATTATCGTGACAAAGATAAAGTAACTGATGTATTGAGTTTTCCTTTGGAAGATGACTTTGCAATTCAGACAAATCTATTAGGTGATATTATTATATGCTGCAAAAGAGCAATTGAACAAGCTGAAGAATATAACCATACTATTAAAAGAGAGATAGTTTATTTAGTCGTTCATTCAATGTTTCATTTATTAGGTTATGATCATATTGAAAAAAACGATAAAACTATTATGAGAAGTAAGGAAAAATCCGCTTTAAAAGAAATAGGTATCTATAAAGATGAAGAATTTAAATAATAATTCAAGAGATAAGAATATTTCTAAAAACACATCTTTTATAACTAGCTTTCAATATGCTATGGATGGAATTATACATTGTTTAAAAAATGAAAGAAACTTTAGAACTGATATTTTGATGACAGTTTTGGTTATGATTGCATCGTTAATGTTTGATTTATCAAGAGTTGAAATGGCTTGTTTATGTATAACTATAACTTTCATTTTAATGGCTGAAATGACAAATACAGCAATTGAAACGATAGTTGATTTAGTTTACGACAAATATGACGATAAAGCAAAAATAGCAAAAGATGTAGGGGCTGGGGCAGTATTATTAGCGGCATTTAATTCTATATTTGTGGGATATTTTATGTTTTATGATAGAATTGTTCCACTTAGTCATACGGCTGTCATCAAGTTACAAAACTCACCAACACATTTGACATTTATTGCTTTAATTTTGGTAGTAGTTATTACTTTGGTGCTAAAGAGTTTTATTTATCAAAATAAGTGGACTTACTTACAAGGTGGAAGTGTAAGCGGGCATGCTTCGGTGTCTTTTTGTAGTGCTACAATTATTGCACTATTAGCAAATAATACACTTGTAACTATACTATCTTATTTCATAGCTTTTTTAGTCGCAGAAAGCAGAGTAGAAGGTAAAATTCATACATTAAATCAAGTAATTGTTGGTGGAATAATTGGTACTTTAGTAGCAATATTATTATTTAAAGTGATTATTTAGGAGTATTAATGGAAATTAACAAAATGTATAAAATAGCTTTGGATTACAAACTAAATGCATATACGCCATATTCTAACTATAGAGTAGGATGTTGTGTTAAAGCAGCAGATGGTAATTTTTATGGGGGATGCAACATTGAAAATGCTTCATTTTCTCCAACAATTTGTGCAGAAAGAACTGCGATTTCAAAAATGGTGTCTGAAGGTTGTAAATTAATAGACACTATTTTAATAATAGGAGATTCTGAGTTTACATATCCATGTGGAGTTTGTAGACAGGTGATTAAAGAATTTTCTGATGAAAACACAAGAATAATTGTAGCCAAGAATGAAAAAGAGTATAAAGAATATAATATAGAAGATTTATTGCCTCATGGATTTAGTGGAGATGATGTAAATGTTTAAATCAGGATTTGTTTCAGTAATCGGTAGGAGTAATGTTGGAAAATCAACTCTTTTAAATAGAGTTCTAGGAGAAAAACTTACTATTATTTCCGACAAACCACAAACTACCAGAAATAAAATACAATTAATATATACTGATGAAAATATACAAGCTATATTTTTAGATACTCCAGGAATACAAACTCCGAAGAATAGACTTGGAGACTATATGCTAAAAGTATCAATGTCAACTTTAAATGAAGTAGATGTTATAACATATATTGTGGATACTTCTGAAGAAATTGGGAAACTTGATTACGAAATTATAGAAAAATTAAGATTGGTTAATACAAAAATCATTTTATTAATTAATAAGATAGATAAAATTCCAAATAACAAGGTCGATGACTTAGTAAAAATGTACAAAAAAATTGGTATATTTGAAGAAATAATTCCTATAAGCGCATTGAATGGAGATAATTTAGAAAAGTATTTAACTTCTCTACATAATACCTTGCCTGAAGGACCTATGTATTATGATAAGGACAGCATAACTGATCAACCAATAAGACAAATTGTGCAGGAATTAATCAGAGAAAAAGCACTTATCAATTTATCCGATGAATTACCCCATGGAATAGCTATTACTATTGAAAGGTTTAAAGAAAGAGAAGATAAGAATTTGATAGACATAGATGCTACAATTATCGTTGAGAAAAAGAGTCATAAAGGTATGGTTATTGGGAAAAAAGGCTCAATGATAAAAAAAATAGGATCTGATGCGAGACTTGATATACAACAATTATTGGATACAAAAGTAAATCTTAAATTATGGGTAAAAATAGATGAAGAATGGAGAAATAAAGACTCTAGACTAAGATATTTAGGTTATAATTAATGGAACAAGAATATATAAAAACACAGGCTATAGTATTAGAACATATTATTTACGGTGAGAACTCCATAATATTGAATGTTTTTAGCAAAGAAGAAGGAATTATAGGAATTTTCATCAATAACATTAATTCTATGAAATCAATTATAGAGTTTAATGTTTTGTCAGTTAATGACTTTACTTTAAAAAAAGGCAATCAGTTCTATTATTTGGTAGACTATGATTTAATTAATTCTAATTTCAATATTAGAACTAACTACAAATCCGAACTATTTAGTTTAGTAATAGTAGATTTAATAAAATCAATTTTTTATAATGAAGTTTGTAATGAAAAAGTATATGCTTTGATATTAAAAACTGTAATCTTTTTATCCAAGTATCCTGAAAATCAATATGCATTAATCAATGCATTTATTTTGAAGTTAGTTTCTTATCTTGGATATCAGCCAAGTATGTTTTACGAAAATAGTAAAAATAGATTTTATTTAGACGGTGGTTTTTTAGAATCCGATGGGGAATACTACCAAATCGATAACTTGCACGCAAAGTATATGATATACTTAATGAAAAATAGGTATGATGATATAATAAATAATAAGTTTGAACCAATAGATGAGAACAGAATTTTAAAAATTTTATTAAAATACACGATGAACAATTTTGGAATAGAATATTTGGGGTCTTTAGGATACCTAGAATATTTGTAAGGAGAAAAAATGTACAACTTATTAATAGATATAGTGACTACTAATATACCGGATAATTTTATAGGAATTATAAATAGATCACTTGACGAAAAAATAAGAAAAGAATTTAGAAAAATAAATTTATTGTACTCAAATTTAGATTTGGATACTATAAAGGATCATTTTTTTATTTATGTTACTAATATAGAGAATACAGTCTACACACTCGAAGATTATGAAAATGTAGTAATAAAAGTAATTGATTCCATGAATTTTAAATATAATTATGATTCAAAAAATCTATCATTCAAAGAATCTGTTTTGTACATCAAATTATTTAATGAAAAAGAGCAAAAAGTAATAAAGTTTAGAAGTTTAGATGAATATAAAGATAATAGCTTGTTGAATTTGTCTTCTTTTAATGATTTTTCTTCAGAGTTATTAAAGAAACAAATTATTTTAAAAAAAGAAGAGAGATTACAATCTTTTGAGACAAGTGCGAAAAAGATTGCTAGAGCAAATGGATGTTCAATAATTAATAATCAGAGCATACTCAACGATTATGCAAATAAATTTGACTATCCAGTTAGTGTAGAAGGATCTTTCAACGAAAAATATTTATGCATCGATAAATCAATACTATACACAGTCTTGATGGAAAATTTTAATGTGCTGCCTATGGAATTCGATAATGGAAATAGCTCTAATTTTTTCATTTATGCCAAAAACAAAAATTCTGATGATTCAAAAATTTTATCCATAAAAATTAATGATAAATTAGAAGAAATAAACAATCTAATAACTAAAAAGTCAGATAAAAAACTTGAAGATTTTGTAGAAGATTTAAAAATTGTTAATTATGTAAATAATTACGGAAACTTTTACGACAAAACTCAGAGATTAATCAAGATATCTGTTGAATTATGTAAGATTCTTTCAGTAAGTGAAGAAACTATAGATCCCGTTAAAAGAATCTCATTTTTATGTAAAGCAGATAAAGCAACTGAAATTGTACAAAAATGTCCTTTTTTACATGGACTAATTGGAAGATTTTATGCTAAGTCTGATGGCGAAGATTTAATTGTTTATGAAGGCGTATATGAACATATCAAACCGAGATTTATATCTGAAGATATTCCTAATTCTACGGCGGCTAAAATTGTTGCAATTTCTGATAAAATGGAATATGTTATGTCTTACATAATTTCTAGTAGTGACGATAATTTCAAATTCAATTATAAATTAAGAAAAACCATAACATCGGTAATTGCTATCATACTTAAATCAGAATTAGATTTTAGTTTGAGTGATTTTATTACTAAAATTTTATATGTATTTCTTCAAGACAAAGGAATAATAGATTATGAATATTTTGAAAAAAGTATAAAAGATATCATTCTTGACGTATATAGAGATGAATGCATTAAATTGGGGATAGATTTTGACGAAGTTGATGTAATAAATTTTAACAATTTAAATCTACTTCAATTAAATCGTATATTGATGGATTTACATGATATAAACACGAAAAATAATGGTAAGTTGATTATACAAATTCAAAAGATGCTAGAAGCAGATTCTAGTAAGTGCAAATATACTCCAATGAAATTAGATAATAATAATTTATGTAATTTATTAAAAAAATTAGTAGTATGTAAAGATGAGGAATTACCTTTTTATAAACTAATTTTCAAAGGTGTATTTAAAAAACTAAATTAAGGAGCATATTATGAATAAAACCATGGTAGTTATTTCTGATTCTACTGGTGAAACAGCAAATCAAGTATTGGATGCTGTTAAAGTTCATTTTGATACTAAAAATGTTGAAATAAAAAAATTCTCAAAAATTATTATTAAGGAACAGATAGATGAAATTTTAGAAGAAATAACTGGAGATATTTTAATATTTTCGACGATTGTAGATAGAAAATTATTAAATTATTTAATAGAAAAAACAGAAATGAATGAATCAATCTACCTGGTAGATGTTTTATCTTATCCTATTTCAGTTTCAAGTAAATTTTTTAAACAAAAACCAAAATTTGATGTCGGATTAAATAGAAAGGTTGATCAAGAATACCTTGAAAAGATGGAAGCTTTAGAATTTGCTGTTAAATACGATGACTGTAAGGATAAATTTGGAATTTTAAAAGCTGATATTATCTTAATAGGTGTCTCCAGAACTTCAAAAACACCTTTGAGTTTGAATTTGGCATTTAAAAATTATAAAGTTTGTAACATTCCAATTCTTCCGGAAATTGAAGTACCATCAGAGTTATTCAAAGTTGACAATAAAAAAATTATTGGTTTAATTATTGATTCTGACAAACTTAATAATATAAGAGAAGATAGAATGGCTAAAATTGGCTTGCAATTAAGTTATTCTGATGATTCTAGAATAGAAAAAGAACTTGATTTTGCGAAAGGAATAATGAATAAAATAGGCTGTAAGATAATTAATGTTACTGATAAAACAATTGATGAAACCTCTAACGAGATAATTTCATATATAGAAAAAAACAGTAAAATTTAAGTTCTCATTTTTTGAGAGCTTTTTTGTTTTAGCTATTAAATTATGATAAAATATTAGGAGAAAACTGGAGGCAAATGTGGAAAATAATAGATACGAAATTCAAAGAGAAATAAATCAAGACCAATTTTCTACGACATTTAAAGCATATGATAAAAAATTAAATAGATACATTAGTTTAAAAGAGTATAAAGAAAAAAATCAGTTTGACTCTTTAACAAAGCCGTTAAAATCATTCTCTAATTTACATCATCCAAATATCCTTGAAATGTATGATTTATTTTTAGATTCAACCGGTAATAGTTTTTTAACATATGAGTATTTTGATGGAATATCCTTAGATAATTTTTTTAAAAGAAAGAAGATAGATGAAATTTTTATATTAGAAATTCTAAAAAAAATTATACTTTCGCTAATTTATTCTGAAAATAATGAGGTGTTTTTTGGGAAATTACGAATTTATAATATGCTGATAGATGAAAATAATAATTTTAAAATCGATATCTTCAAAAATTTTGACGGGAAAAACTTTGGGGACAGTAATGCTCAGTTAAGTTATTATGTTAGTCTATTATTAGAAGTGTTAGAAAAATCAAATATTGATATTAAGAGTAGCAACTTAAATGGTATTTATCAAAAACTAAAAAATAATACTTATAGTGATTTACAAGGTATAATGAAAGATTTAAACAAAATTGATGGTAATAAAATTACTGCTTCAAAAACTGATCCATCAGACAATACAATAAAATTAGATTTGAAAAATGCATACGAGAAAAATATGTCTTATAAAATAGATGAAAACTTATTTGATGAAGAAAATAATAAAAAAAAGAAATCTCATAATTATCTCAAATCTTTTTTAGTTTATTTTACATCTGTGTTATTAGCTTTTTTTGCTGCTGCAGCGATAATATTTTATTATAATTCGAGACCGAAAGCACCGGAATTTGTTGGAAAAAATTTGAGACTAGCAGTTGACCAAGCTACTGAAAATAACATTGAGTTAGTTGTAGACAAAGCCGTAGGTGTAGATGATTCTGATTTTAATAAATATGTCGTTATTGGACAAAATCCAAAAGTTGGTAACAAGCTTTTGTTTAAGAAAAAGATAAAGGTTGAACTTGGATTAGAAAAAGAAAACACAATGATTAATTTGATAGGTTTAAATTTGAAAAAAGCTAAGAAAGAACTTTCCAATCTTGGTTTAAATGTGAAGAAAGTTAAATACAAAAAAAGTTCAGTGTATGATGAAGGCGTAGTCATTGATCAAAGCGTAGAATCTGGAAGAAAAATTCAAAATGGAGATTTCGTAACAATAACGGTGAGTTCAGGAAAAATAAAGAGAAGAGAATCAGTTGAAGATGAATATACACCACCTGAAGAAAATGAAAGACCTAGCGAAAATGAAAGTGAAAATTCAAATGTAGAACAAAGTGAGTCTGATCAAGGTAATCATCAAGAAAGTAATGGTGATGAAACAAATACTAGAAAAAACGATAATAATAGTGGGGAATAAAATGGAGTATTTTTCTATTTCATATAAGGGTGATATTAGAGAAAAAAATGAAGACTACTATAAAAATGAAACCCTCAAGGATTCTCAAGTATTTTTAATAGCAGATGGTATGGGAGGATGTAAATATGGAGAAAAAGCATCTGAAATAGCTGTAGAAGAGTTTTTGCTTTGCTTTAAAAATCATTATGATGAGAGGTTTTGTATGAAAGATTTGATTTATGGTTCAATTCATCATGCAGGTTATAAAATATTGGATTTTTCTAAGTCAAATAATTGCCTAAACAATATAGGGACAACTTTTTTAGCCACTATTATTAGGGATAATACATTGTATTTATTCAATGTAGGGGATAGTAGGGCGTATTTACAGAATGAATATGGATTTTATCAAATATCAAAAGATCATGTTGTCAAAAACGATGATAAATTTAAAAATGCTATAACCAGAGGACTTGGGTTTTTAAGCATGGATAAACCCGACTATATTATTAAAGAGTTAAGTACTAATGATCAGATACTAATGGCTACAGATGGATTTTATAAATTCATTGATAATAGTAGCATAGAAAATATTTTAAAATTAAACTTAAATGTGAAAGAAAAATGCAAAAAATTAATGGAAAATGTAATTAATAAATCTGATGATAATATAACAATTACATTAATTAAAGTATAGAAATTATGTATAAGCTGTCGAATACCGATGGCTTATATTTTATAAAGGAGATTTAAATGAAAGAACAAAATGATAAATTGGCTTCAAATTCGTATGTTAATTTATTTGTAAATAGACATGGGACAACTCCAACTTATTCGATAATCACACATGGTTGTCAAATGAATGAGCACGATTCTGAAAAAATCAAAACATTATTAGAAAATATGGGTTTTAAAAAATCTGATGAAAAGTTAGATGCAGATTTTATTATTTTCAACACTTGCTTAGTAAGAGAAAATGCAGAGATGAAAGTTTATGGACAATTGGGAGCTTTAAAAAATTTGAAAAGAGAAAATCCAGATATGCTTATAGCAGTATGTGGGTGTATGATGCAAACAGGTCCTGCAAGAGATATAATTGGAGAAAAATATCCACAAGTAGATATTATATTCGGTGTAAATAATATTAACTCATTACCATATCTTATAGATAGACATCTTACAAGCGGTAAATTAGTAGTAGATATTGAAAGAAAAGATGATATCGATGAAGACATTGCTATTAAAAGAGAAAATGAATATGTTGGATATGTAAACATAATGACAGGTTGCAATAATTTCTGCACTTATTGTATAGTTCCTTACGCGAGAGGTAGCGAACAAAGCAGATCAGTTGAAAGCATTTTATCTGAGGTAAAAAGAATGGTAGATCAAGGATACAAAGACATTACTTTACTTGGACAAAATGTAAATTCTTATGGAAAAACACTAGAAAATCCAGTTACTTTTACTGAATTATTAACTAAAGTAAATAATATTGAAGGGCTTGAAAGATTGAGATTTTTAACAAGTCACCCTAAGGATATTTCAGATGAATTGATAGAAGCAATGGGTAAATTAGATAAGGTTTGTGAAAATATACATTTACCATTTCAGGCTGGATCCAATTCTGTTTTAGAAAGAATGCATAGAAAATACACTAAGGAATCGTACTTGGAGAAGGTAGATAAGTTAAAGAAAAGTGTAAAAGGGATAACTTTCTCAACTGATATTATTGTAGGTTTTCCAGGAGAAACAGAGGAAGATTTTCAAGATACTTTAGATGTTGTTAGAAAGGTTGGATATGAACAAGCTTTCACATTTAAATACAATAGAAGACCTGGTACAAAAGCAGATTTATTTGAAGATCAAGTTGATGAAGATATTAAACAAGATAGGTTAGAAAGACTTTTGGATGTTGCTTATCCAATTTTCTACGAGAAAAATAAATCATACCTAGGAACAGTACAAGAAGTTTTAATTGAAGGTGAAAGCAAAAACAATCCTGAAGTCATGACAGGTAGAACGAGAACATTTAAATTAGTAAATGTTAAATGTGATAAATCTTATATAGGAAAACTAGTAAATACGAAAATCGTTGATTTCAATTCTTTTGCATTAACTGGGGAAATGGTGGATTAATATGGGCTATACTCCTATGATTAAACAATATAAAGAAATAAAAGAACAAAATAAAGATTGTATATTATTTTTTAGATTAGGAGATTTCTATGAAATGTTCTTTGAGGATGCATTACTTGCATCAAAAGAACTAGAGATTGTTTTAACTCAAAGAGATTGTGGAGAAAATAAAAAATGTCCAATGTGTGGTATTCCTTACCATGTTAGTGATGTTTATATTAACAAATTAGTTTCAAAAGGATATAAGGTTGCAATATGTGAACAACTTGAAGATCCTAAATTAGTTAAAGGGTTAGTAAAAAGAGGAATAATTAAAATATACACACCAGCTACAGTAATAGAAAATGAAAATTCAGATTCTGGTAATTTTAATTATTTAATGAGTATATCAAAAAAATCAAATGAGGTTGCAATTTCTTATATAGATATTTCAACAGGAGATATTTCTTACACTAACACTTCATCCGATGATGTCTATAAAATTATTGAAAATGAAATTTCAAAAATTACACCAAAAGAAATTATATTTAATGATAAGGAATTCGCAGTTAATTCGTTAGAATCAATAGCAACTAAGTTTTCAATAGTATTAACAATTGTTGATAATACTTGTAATCCTTTAGATTTTATTAATAGTAAGATAAAATATGATAACAGCAATAGCACAGCTACCAATACTTGCGTTGCAAATTTATTAAAATACGTTTTTAGATATCAAGAAGATTTAGTACACATTAATAGTTCTAATAAGTATTATATTAATGAATTCATGGAGATTGATTCTAATAGCGTTATTAATCTGGAAATTCAAAAAAACCTATATACTAATTCAAAAAATGGTAGTTTGTTTGGAGTGTTGAATCACACAAAGACGTCAATGGGTTCTAGGCTTTTGCATAGTTATTTAGAAAGACCACTGATGAACAAAGAACAAATTAGTATTAGACAAAATAGAGTTGAAGAGATTTTTGATGACTATGAATTACTAGTTAATTTAGAGGATTGTTTGGATGGTATATACGACTTGGATAGATTAATTGCTAAACTATCTTATAAAAGTGCTAATGCCAAGGATTTAATAGCTTTAAAAGTTTCTATTGAAAAAATCCCGTATTTAAAGAATCTTCTTAATTGTGAAAAGAAAAATATTCAAATAATAGGTCAAAAATTAGATGATTTAGGTGATATATACGATTTGATTGATAAATCAATAGTTGACGATCCTCCAGTAACATTGACAGAAGGAAATTTAATTAAACATGATTTTTCTAAAGAATTGGACCAATTGAGATATAACAGAGTTAATGGAAAAAATGAATTAGTAGAATACGAAATGTCAGAAAAAGACAGATTAGGTATAAAAAACTTAAAAATCGTATTTAACAAAAAACTTGGTTATTTTATTGATGTTACAAAATCTAACTTAAATAAAGTTGGAGAAGATTATGAAAAAAGACAAACATTGACTAATTCATCAAGGTTTAAGACAAAGCAATTAGAAGCTATAGAGTCAAAAATATTGGATTCTGAAGATGAGATATTCGAACTAGAGTATAAAATTTTTGAAGATATTAGGAAAATAATATTACAGAATTTATCACGAATAAAAAAATCAGCTGATTTAATTGCAATTATAGATGTATCAAATTCACTAGCAAAGTGTGCGTATTTGAATAACTATGTAAAGCCAGATATTAACACTTATGGACTTATTGATATATTAGAGTCAAGACATCCTATTGTAGAGTTAAGTGTAGGACAATCAGAATTTATAAATAATGATATTTTAATAGGATCAGGGAAAAATGATATACAACTAATTACAGGGCCTAACATGAGCGGCAAATCAACATACCTAAGGCAAGTAGCACTTATATGTATTATGAGTCAAATTGGATCATTTGTACCTGCAACTAAGGCAAACATATCAATAGTGGACAAAATTTTTACTAGAATTGGTTCTAGCGATAATTTGTTTAAAGGTGAATCAACTTTCATGGTTGAAATGAAAGAAATGAGTAATATTATAAAATATGCTACGTGCAATAGTTTATTAGTACTTGATGAAATTGGACGAGGAACTTCAACATTTGATGGTCTTAGTCTTGCTCGGGCAATAGTTGAATATATTTCTAAAAATATTAAAGCAAAAACGTTGTTTGCTACTCATTATCATGAACTTACAGAATTAGAGAAAAAATTAGATAATCTTATTAATATGAAAGTAGATATTAAAGAAAATAATGATTCTATTATATTTTTGAGAAAAATTACCAGAGGTTCTACAGATAAGAGTTATGGTATTGAAGTAGCTGAATTAGCGGGAATGCCAAAAACTTTAATTAAAAGAGCTAAAACAATCCTAAATAATATTGATAAGGAAGATACTAAAATTGATTTACCAATTGCAGATTTTACAATTCAAGATGACACAGAAGATGAAGAAAATATTAATGAATTACAAAATTTTACAGATGAAATCAAAAATATTAATGTAAATGACATTACTCCGGTTCAATCTCTCCAAATATTAAATGATATTGTTATTAAAGCTTGTAAATTAGGTGATAAAGATGATTAAGTTATTGTCAGAAGATACAATTCAAAAAATCGCAGCAGGTGAAGTTATTGAAAGACCTGTTTCAGTTATAAAAGAGTTGGTTGAAAACTCTATAGATGCTAGAAGTGATACTATTGTTGTAGAAATTAAAAATGGTGGGAAAGATTTTATATCTGTTAGCGATAATGGTTCTGGAATTGAAAAAAATGAAATAGAATTAGCGTTTAAAAGACACTCAACTAGTAAGCTTGAAAAATTTGATGATTTGTATGATATAAGGACATTAGGTTTTAGAGGAGAAGCGTTAGCTAGTATTCTTGCTGTGAGTAAACTTTCTGTCAGTACGAGAACAAAATCAGAAAAAATAGGGAAGAAAGTTGAGTTTAGAAATTCAAAGGTTATAAGTGAATCTGATGTTGCAATGAATGTAGGAACTAAAATAGTAATCAAGGATCTATTTTACAATGTGCCTGTAAGAAAAAAATTTATGAAGTCAGACCAGACAGAAGCAAATCTAATAACAACTACAATGTACAAATTTGCTATTTGCAACACAGATGTGTCTATTAAATACATTAAGGATAACAAAACTCTGTTTGAGACTAAAAAGAATTCTTCAATTAGGGAGAATATTATTAACTTGTTTGGTACTTCGATGTCAAATAATTTAATTGATATAGATATAAATTTACGAGATTACAAAATCCATGGCTATATTTCAAATAATAATTTGTATAGAGCTAATAGACAAATGCAATATATATTTCTAAATGGAAGATTTGTTAAATCTGAAGACATAAGAAATACCGTAGAATCCAATTATAAATCTGTAATACCTAATGGGAGATTTCCATTATATTGGTTATTTTTTGAAATAAATCCAAAGCTTGTAGATGTTAATGTTCATCCAAATAAACAAAAAGTTAAAATTTCTATTTTAGATGAAGTATTAGAAGAACTTAATAAAAAAGTTAGATTTTTATTAGAAAATAATTCACGAATTGCAAATATTAGCCAGTCAATTCCTGATGATGACAAGTACAAAGATTTAAGAAAAAATTACTTTGAATCTGATTCAAACTTAATAAACTATAAGTATGATAAGGTGTCAGAACCTACTTATTCTTATAATCTTTTTAATGATAATTCAAAATTAGGTAATTTAAGAAATATAAAATACAAAGATGAGTCAGAAGATATTATCAGAAATCCAGAAACTACCGAAGATTTTGTTGTAGACAATAAAATAGAAACTCAAAATACTTTAATTACTAACTTTAACGAACAAATTAAAGTTGAACCTTCTTTAAAAAAATATGAAAAATTCGATATCTTAACAGTTTTATTCAAAACTTATATTTTGGCTAAGGATCATTATGATTGTAAAGTTTATTTATTTGACCAACACGCATGTCATGAAAGAATTAATTATGAAAAATTAACAAAACAAATGCAAGATAAAGAAGTAATATCTCAAAATTTAGCTTTTCCAATTAATATATCTTTAACTGATGAATTAATGGAAATATATGCAAATAACAAGAATATATTTGAAGAATTGGGATATGAAAGTGATGTTTTTTCAGATGATTCCGTTGTTATTCGTGCTGTTCCTTATTTATTTGGAAATTCAAATGCCGAGTTTTTATTTACTGATATTTTGGATACTATTGCTAAGAATTCAAATGATCCTTTTGATGTAATCGAATCTAAAGTAATAAAGAGATCTTGTAAAATGAGCGTAAAAGCTGGTGATAACTTGAGTAACTTTGAAATTGCTAAGTTACTTGAAGATTTATTTAAGTGTGAATATCCATTAACTTGTCCTCATGGAAGACCCACTTTTATAGAAATGAATGAAAAAGATTTAGAAAAGATGTTTATGAGGATAAAATGAAAAAAAAATGTATTGTAATTGTTGGGCCTACAGGAGTTGGTAAGACAAGATTGAGTGTTTTTTTAGCTAAGCAATTAAATAGTGAGATAATTTCTGCAGATTCTATGCAAATATATAAATGTATGGATATTGGAACTGCAAAAGTTGAAGCAAAGTATCAGAAAGAAATTAAACATCATTTAATAGATATTGTAGAACCTTATGAGAATTTTAATGTTGAACAATTTAAAAATCTTTGCATAGAAAAAATTGAGGGAATTTCATCTAGAAATAAAATTCCTATTATTGTTGGAGGAACAGGATTATATATTAACTCAATAACTCATAAATTAGAATTTAATACTGCAAAATCTGATGAAAAATTAAGAGAAAAATTGGAAAATATTGCCAAATTACAAGGTAATCAAAAACTTCATGAAATCTTAAAAGATATTGATCCTATTTCAGCTGATAAAATCCATCCCAACAATGTGATACGTGTTGTTAGAGCAATTGAAGTATATGAGCTAACTGGTCAATTGTTTAGTGAAATAAATGATAAATTTGATAATTATAATGATGATTATGAATTTTATATAATTGGACTGAATGATGATAGACAGGTATTATACGACAGGATAAATAAAAGAGTAGATGAAATGATTGATGACGGATTTATGGCTGAGTGTAAATTAATATATGAAATGACAGATGGAACTTCTCAATCAATTCAAGCTATAGGCTACAGAGAAGCTTTTATGTATTTAAATAATAAAATATCGTTTAAAGATATGATTAGCTTAATGAAAAAAAATAGCAGAAAATATGCTAAAAGACAGTTGACTTGGTTTAGACAAGACGAAAGAATTAACTGGGTTAATTTGAACGATTATAATAATTTTGAAGAAATTGAACAAATTTGTTTGAATAATGTGAAAGAATGGTTATATGATAAAAGATAAAATTAAAGAATGGTATAATATAGATGATTATAGCTATGATACCGTTATAGATAGTAGTAATTTATTAGAAGAAAAATTTAAGGATTTAGAAAATATAGAGTATTTTAATCAACTCAAAGTTTTAAAAGCATTTCAAAACAACAAGTTGCAAGCTACTGATTTTGCTTCAACAACTGGTTATGGATATGGAGATGTAGGTAGAGATAAATGCGAAGCGATTTTTAGAGATATCTTTAAAGCGGAAGATTGTTTAGTAAGACCGTCTATTGCTTCAGGAACTCATGCTTTGAGTTTATTAATGAAAGGGGTATTGTTACCTGGAGATAAGTTATTATACATCACAGGATTACCTTATGATACTCTTCAAGAAGTTATAGGAATTGAAGGGAATTCGCCATGTAACTTGAAAGAATTTGGGATTGATTTTGATTATGTAGATCTTTTAGATAATGATATAGATTTGGATGCTGTAGAAGAAAAGATAGATTCTAAAGTAAAAATGATTGCTATACAAAGATCAACCGGATATAGTTTGAGAAATGCTATTAATATTGAACAAATTGAACGAGCTGCTAAATTTATCAAAAATAAATATCCTGAAATTATAATTATGGTTGATAATTGCTACGGGGAGTTTACAGAATATAAGGAACCTCTTGAAGTAGGATGTGATGTTATTGCTGGTTCTTTGATAAAAAATCCAGGTGGAGGAATAGCTCTTTCAGGTGGATATATTGCCGGTAAGAAATCTATTATAGATAGGGTAGCTAATACATTAACCGCACCAGGAATAGGGAAGGAAGTAGGAATAACATTTGGAACAACTAGAAATACACTACAAGGGTTATTTCTAGCTCCCAAAATTACAATTGAAGCTATGAAGTCAGCTTTATTATTTTCTCACGTTTTTAAAAAATTAGGATTCAAAACTATTCCTGATGTAGATGATAAAAGAAGTGATATAATATGTGCGATTATTTTGAATAATGAAAAAAGAGTTATAGAATTTTGTCGATCTATACAAGAATCATCAGTTGTTGATTCACACGTAATTCCGTATCCTTGGGATATGCCAGGATATGATGATCAAGTTATAATGGCATCAGGAAGTTTTATAGATGGTTCAAGTATTGAAATTTCTGCAGATGGTCCGTTAAGAGAGCCGTATGTAGCATATTTTCAAGGCTCTCTAACTTATAATCAAGCATTACTCGCTTGCATGAAAGTTGTTAAAAATTTCAAAGATAAAAATCTTATATAAAACAAAGAAGCCTTCTTATTTTTTTAATAAAGAAGGCTTAATTTTATTTATTAATAAATAGTTCTGTATAGACCAATAACTTTTCCTAAAATTTCTACATCTTTTACAATAATAGGATACATAGTTGAATTAGAAGGTCTTAGTTCAATATGGTCTGAATGTCTGTAAAACCTTTTAACAGTTGCTGATTCATCCATTAATGCAACGACAATATCTCCATTATTTGCAGTATTTTGTTTTCGTACAATTATCTTATCACCGTTTAATATTCCATCTTCAATCATAGATTCTCCTTGGACTTTCAAAATAAATACTACACCTTGTGATGTATATTCAATAGGAAGAGGAAATGTATCTTCGACATTTTCTATGGCCAAAATTGGCATTCCAGCTTGAACTTTTCCAACAATAGGAACATCTATAGTCTCTTTTTTTATTTCGTTTTCTTGTTCTTCATAAACACTATCTATAATTTCTAAAGCTCTATTTTTTAAAGGATCTCTTCTTAAATAACCCTTCATTTCTAATTTCAAAATATTATTATGAACAGTTGATGTAGAATTGATATTCAAACTATCACCAATTTCGCGAATAGCAGGGGGATATCCTTTGTAATCTATATATCTTTTTATAAATTTTAATATTTCTATTTGCTTAGAGGTTAAATCATCGTACATTAATATACTCCTTTTCTATTCTTTTCTTGATTATATCATATTTCTTCAAGAAATGAAACATTTGTTTCCTTTTTTAATAGAACATAAAAACTTTTGTTGACATATAAGAACATATGTTGTAGAATAAAAACATAGAACATACGTACAGAAAATAGTTTCTGAACGGGAGGAAATATGAAAAAATATAAAATTACAAATAAGTTCAAATTTTTTAGATTTATATCGATTTGTTTTGTAGCATTGTCTTTGGTGATTTTAGTCCTAACTTCTAATCTTAGTTATGGTAATTATGAAAATCAAGAATATAACACTGAGTATTATATTGTAGAACCATCAGATTCATTATGGAAAATTTCTATAAAATTCAAACCTGATAATATGAGTACAAGACAATTTATATCTATAATAAAACAATACAATAGATTTATAGAAGGTAGCTCAATTAAAGTAGGCGAACATTTGAACATACCTTTAATAAATAAATAAGATACTGTTATACTCCTAATACTATCTAATAACAGTAATGAAGATCAAGCGCATGTCTTGATCTTTTTGTCTTTCTTACTTATTATTTTTTAAATCGTTGTTCAAGCTATTAAGTGGGTTCTTATTTACTGCATTTCTTAAACTATTATTATCTACATGTGTGTATATTTGTGTGGTGGACACTGATTCATGTCCTAAAATCTCTTGTAATACTTTTATATCGACATCACCATATTGATACATTAAAGTAGCTGCTGTGTGGCGTAATTTATGAACACTGTATATACTAGTGTCAAATCCACCAACTTTTAAATAATGTTCTATTCTGTACTGTATTGCACGATTACTCATTCGATTTCTTTTTTTGCTGATAAATAGTGCGTCATTATCGATTTCTGGTCTTATTTTAAGATAATTATCTAAAGCATCTAAACACATGTCATTTAGATAAACAGTTCTTTCTTTATTTCCTTTACCGATAACTCTCAATGTATTTGTTTTTATATGATCTATGTTTATGCTACTAAGCTCTGATAGTCTCATGCCACAGTTTAAAAATAATACTGTAATACAGTAATCACGAGCTTTTATTTCTTCATCTTTTTCACGTAGTATAACTTTAAGTAAATTTAGTGATTCATCTAGAGTAAGATATACTGGTTGTCTAATATTTTTTTTTGGCGAATCTAAGAGTTCTGCAGGGTTTATTATATCAAGTTTTCTAATATTGATAAGATACTTATAAAATGTTCTGATACTAGAAGTTTTACGACTGCGTGTAGACGAACCATTGGATCTATTATGATCTAAAAATCCCATAAAAGAATGTAGATCAATAACATCAATATTTTTGAAAAAATTCAAATCTACATCAGAAGAATCAATCTTAACAATATCATCAAATGATTTTAATTTTATATTTTGTTTACGTGCTATAATGTATTTAATCATTAAATTGATATCATAAGCATATTCTTTAACTGTATTTGACGAACGTCCTTTAATAGTTTCTAAGTAGTCTAAAAAGTCCATAAGTATCATAGGATAACTATTCATAGTTCATAGTACCTCCAAAATCTATAACCTTAATGTCACAAAATTATTATTTTGTGACATTATAATTTTATCAAAAACCTCCTCTATTGTCAAAAAAATATAGCAAATTTTATTTGCTATATTTTTTTTGATCTATAATGAAATTGTTAAGATTACTCAAACCTTCTTTAATATCTTCTATGCTTGTTGCATAACTCATCCTAATATATTTATCATCACCAAAAACAATACCTGGTACGAACGCTATTTTATAATTTGAAAGTAATTCATTACATAAATCTAAAGAATTTTTGATTTCTGTATTATAAAATTGATCTACTTTTATAAATACATAAAAAGCACCTTTTGGATAAATAAATTCTAAACCAAGATTATTCAATTCAGATATTATATAATCTCTTCTGGACTTAAATTCACCAATCATTTGCTCTACTTCATCAGATTCGTCTTTTAACGCTGTTAAACCGGCTATTTGGCTCAATGTATTAGCATTGGATGTAATATGTCCTTGAAGTCTTTTTATGAGCTTAGAGACCTCCTTAGAGCTACAAGAATAACCCAACCTGAATCCAGTCATTGCATAAGCCTTTGAAAAACCATTTATTGTTATTGTTATCTGAGTAATTTCATCAGATAAGGAGGCTATACTTATAAAATCTTTATCATATGATAATCTTTCGTAAATTTCATCAGATATAATATATACATTATTTTCGACTGCCCAATTACCAATACTAAGTAATTCTTCTTCTGAATAGATAACTCCTGTAGGATTAGAAGGATTATTTAATATAAGACATTTAGTGTTTGAGTTTTTATATTGGTTTAATATATCGACATCGACTTTGAAGTTTTCGTTATATTGTAAAATGACAGGCTTACAATCTGTTAATTTACACATTTCAGGATAACTTAACCAATATGGAGATGGTATAAGAACTTCATCATTAGGATTTGTTAATGCAAATAAGCTATTAACTATTGCTTGTTTAGCACCAGTGGATACAACTATAGAATCTTTATCGCATTTTATATGATTACATTTGTTAAGTTTTAAACTTATTTCTTCTCGTAAATCAGGTATTCCGCTAGTATCAGTATATCTAACAATTCCGTTATCCAAGTACTCTAAAGTTTTATCAATTATATATCTTGGAGTCTTGAAGTCTGGTTCTCCAACTGTAAAGTTATAGACTTTTATTCCTTCTTTTTTTAATTTATTAATTTTAGCACTCAACTCAAGTGTTAAAGATGGATTTATACTGTTAATTTTATTTGATAACATAATTGCTCCTTAATTCGTGTAGTTTTTTTATAGATTTAAGTGTTGTATAATTTAATGCAAAATTTCCCATTAAATAGTTACCATCAAACTGCTTTCCATGACAGTCGCTTCCTGCTGTATATATTAGTTTGTTTTTTATCGCTATATTTAAATATTTTTTGATATCAGTAAATGAATGCTTTGAATTAATTACTTCAATTCCATCAATACCCATTTCTATTATTTCATCTACAATATTATCATCATTCAATGTTATAGGATGTGCTAAAACACATACTCCATTAGCTGATTTTATAGAATCAATAATGTTTTGTAGTGATGTGAAGTTTTTTGCGACATAACATTTACCTTTTGGAGATAAATATTCGTTAAAAGCTTCGTTTTTATTTTTGCATATATTAATATCTACTAAATATTGAGCTAAATTACTTCTAGAAAAAACTTTATCCTTACTATAATTTAGGACTTTTTCTTTGTCAATTTTGATTCTGAATTTAGCAAAATTTTTCTCAAAAATATCAATTCTATTTGCTCTATCATTTATGGCTAATTCAGAAATTTTTCGTAAGTTTTCATTGGAACTATCTACATAGTATCCAAGAATATGTACTTCTTTGTTTTTGTAAGTTATACCAAATTCTACAGCTTTAATGATGTTAGTATTACAAAGTTCTGGATCAGCAGACATTAAAATATCATGATCAGTAATTGCAATTTCATCTATATGATTTTTATTTGCAGTTTTTTGAATTTCTTCAATACTTAATCTTCCATCACTTTCTGTAGAATGTACGTGCATATCAATCATTTTTAAATCCTTTTAAAGTTTTTCATATTAGAAGAAGGTCAACAAATGTTGACCTTCTAAGTTAATTCTTATTTTGCGTAATCAGATACCCTATTTTCTCTTATGACATTTACTTTAATTTGTCCAGGATACTCTAATTCACTTTCAATTTTATGAGCTACATCTTTTGCTAATATAACCATAGCGCTTTCATCAATAACTTCTGGTTTAACCATAATTCTGATTTCTCTACCGGCTTGTATAGCATAAGAACTTTCAATACCATCAAATGAATTAGCTATTTGTTCTAGATTTTCTAATCTTTGGATATAGTTTTCCATAGATTCACGTCTAGCTCCAGGTCTTGCTGCTGATATTGCATCAGCAGATTGAACTAATATAGATTCGATACATGTCGGTTCAACATCTCCATGATGAGCCTCAATACAATTGATAACATCTTTAGGCTCTTTGAATCTTTTAGCGGCGTTAACGCCTAGTTCAACGTGTGGTCCTTCGATTTCGTGGTCAATTGCTTTTCCTAAATCGTGAAGTAATCCACCTCTTTTAGCTAATTTCACATTTACCCCTAATTCACTTGCAAGCATTCCAGCAATATTAGATACCTCAATAGAATGTTTAAGAACATTTTGTCCATAACTTGTTCTGTAATGTAGTTTACCAAGAATTTTAATCAATTCTGGATGTAAACCATGTACATTAGTTTCATCACAAGCTTCTTCGCCTTTTTCTCTTATAGTATTATCTACTTCTTTCTTGGCTTTTTCAACCATTTCTTCAATTCTAGTAGGATGAATTCTTCCATCAACTATAAGTTTTTCCAAAGCAATTCTTGCAATTTCACGTCTTACAGGATCAAAAGCTGATAATACAACCGCTTCTGGAGTATCATCAATTATTAAATCTACACCTGTTAAAGTTTCAAATGCTCTTATGTTTCTGCCTTCACGACCAATGATTCTACCTTTCATATCATCATTAGGTAAATTAACAACAGACACAGTAGATTCCGCTACTTGATCTGCAGCATATCTTTGAATTGATGTACTAATGATTTCTCTTGCAAATTTTTCAGATTCTTCCTTAGTTTTGGATTCGATTTCTTTAATAATAGCAGCTTGCTCACGTATTGTTTCAGATTTAACTCTATCAAGAACAATGTTCTTGGCTTCATCACTTGTTAATCCTGCAACTTTTTCTAATTCTAATTCCTTTTCATCTATTATAGATTGAATTTTTTGTTGCATATCGTCAGCTTTCTTTAATTCTGAATCTAGCTTTTTATGTTTCTTCTCTAATGATGCATTTTTTCGTTCTAAATTTTCTTCTTTAGAATTAAGTCTATCTTCTTGACGACTGATTTCTTTCAATCGAGATTTGTTTTCACGATCCAAATCGCTTTTCATCTTAAAGATTTCATCTTTTGCTTCTACTAATAGTTCTTTTTTCTTAGTTTCAGCATCTTTGTTTGCATCTTCAATTATTTTAACAGCATAATCTTCAGCGCTTCTGATTTTTTTCTCAGCCATGCTTTTTCTCAAAAAGAAACCTATTACAATACCTAATATTGCAGCAAGAATACCAATTATTAAAGATGTCGCGGTGCTCATAAATACACCCCCTTTATTCAATTTTCAATATTCATTAAATAAATCTTTTGGATAAATTTACTCTTTTAGTGTAGTACAAATACCGTTGATTGTCAATATTTAGATATATAATAGAAAATTATATAATATCTATTTCAGATGTATTATTTCTATTTGTAATTCTATAGTTAATATCTCCAATAGCTGATAAGTGAGCGTTATGGGAAATCATTATAATTTGTTTATTGTATTCTTCACTAATTTCATTGATAAAATTTGCTACATTGTGTATATAGTCTTCACTAACATGCTTACAAGGTTCATCAAGTACAATAATATTGGCAAGATTATTTTCATATAGCATGATAAAAGATATTCTTAGAGCCAAAGAAACTATGTCTACTACTCCCCCACCTCTAGCATCTACAATATCGTAGGTAAAAGTTTTGATCTCACCATCAATATCTAAGCTTTCTTCTATAAAAAACTTAGCAGAAGGATTGCTATTTTTAATTTTTATTTCGATTTTAAAATTCATTTCTTTTTCAAAGATATAACTTAAACATCTACTTACAAGGTTTTCTATTTGAATTTTAGCCTGTTCTCTTGAATATTCTGAAGTCTTGTCATAGAGCATTTTGATGATTTCAAGTTTTTCTATTTGCTTTTCAAGATCATCAACGCTTCTTTTAGTAGCTAATATTTCTTTTTCTATTGATTTTTTTACAGCCAATTCACTTTGATACTTAATTTCCATAGAAGTGATTTTGGATTGAATTTGAGCTAAATCAATTTTTTGCATCAGGAAGAAGCTCCTCAGCTTTTTGTAAATCTTGTTCGATTTGATTTTGAAGTTTAGTAATTTCTGATTCCAAATTTTCAGGATCTATATTTAATTCTTTCAACTGATTAAGGATATCTTCTTTTTGCTTCTCTAAAGTCTCTAATGCAATTTCGGCTCTATTTTTTTCTTCTTTAGCTTTATCAAGTCTTTCTTTTATGTTATTAAAACGTTCATTAGTATTCATTATTTTCTTAACTCCTTTACTATTTGAGTAACATGCTCTTCATCTATTTCACTTAGACAAAATGGACATATTTTTTCTTTGTAGAGATTTTCTTTGTATTCTTGTATCAGCTCACCTATTACAATATTACATTTTGATATTACTTTAGTATTCTGTTGATAAATGTTTTCTTTATCGTCTAATGTATCTTTTATTATTTTAAGATTGGCTAATAATTCGGAAGTTTTATAAAGATTGAATATTATATTTTGTAAAGTTTTAATTGACTTCAATTTATTTAATTTATCATTTTGTTCTAAAATCATATGATTAACTTTTTGATAAGAAATGCTAAGTTTATATAGCTGTATATATTTTTCTTTGTTTTTATAAATTCTATTTGTTAATTCTGAAACTTTAGATGTATTAATATTTTTTAACACCTTAATATTATTACTTATCTCTAGGTTTGTTTTATAATAATTTTCATTTAAATTAGATAACTGATTTAAAATTTGAATATCATTTTGAGTATTTAATAGGATATTATAAGACTTAGGCACTTGTTTAAATTTTTCTAATATAGTTTCATAGTTGTTATAACTACTATTTACGTAAGTTAATCTATCATATAATGGTTTTAAAAACATCAATAAAGTAAGATTTTTATCAAGGATATCAATAATTTCTGATATCAAATCCGTATATCTTAAATTATTCAAATTTACATTATTGGATTCAATTTCTTTTATTACTTGCTGATAATACTCATATATTTGATTAAGTTTTAAGAAGGATGAAATATTATTTTGTGTATGCTGTAAAGTTTTTAAACAAATATCTAGTCCTTGGTAGTTATCTAAGTATTTATAACCATTATTAATCCTGCCATTTAATTCAGTAAGCTTTTTAGATAATGTTTGCAATATATATAGTTTTTCTGAATTTTTAGATAAATTATTGTATAAAGCTTTTAGATTGTCAATTTTTATTTTTTCTTCATTTAAATAGTCATATTTATTTAGAGATTCTTCTTTTTCGTTGATAAAACTTTTTTTAAAGTTTAATTCTCCTTTAGTACTTTTTATTTCTCTCAATACATTTCTGGATGCATTATCCAGTATGTCAATATTTACCAGTTTTCCAATAGCATTTGCTTTTGTAGAATCTGTTTCTGACAGCAAAAATGAATTTTCTAATTGTGAGGCGATTAAAATATTGTATTTTTCATTCAGGAGATTAACTTTTTTAAAAAGAAAATCATCTTGAATTTCTGATGGTATTTCTCTACCGAAATTTTCATATTTCTTTATCTCTTCATTATCAGGATTATTTTTAATGTAGTAATAATTAGTATTACCTTTTCTACCTCTTAAAATAAAATTACCGTTGTTAAATACAATTTTGACCTCAACATTATTGTATCCATTTCTGATTAATAAATCAGTTGTGTAATCATTGAATAAGACCCATGATAGAGCTCTTATCAAGGCGGTTTTTCCACTATCAGAAGCACCTGTAATTAAGTTAACTTTTTCTGAAAGCTCAAAATGACCTTGTTCATATGACTGAAAATTAGTTAAATATATATCGGTAATATACATTATTCTATTCTCCTTATGGCTTCATCAATAATTTCTTCATCTATTTTCATTTCTCTTCCTATGGATTTTAAGTTGTTATTGATGTCTATAATCGGATTGCTTGATAACTTTGAAAGTCTTTCTTTTATATCTAGTAGGCTTTTGTTTTTAATAGAATACGGGTTTAATTTATCATTAGAAAAAATTTCACTACTATTTTTAGCACTTTTTAGAAAAATTTCTTCAATTTTGATATCATCTTTTGTAAGTTCGATTATCAGGACCTTAGGTATTCTTTTTCTTTCTGATTCAGTATTAGTCATTCTAGCAATACTTCCTGGATTTGCAAAAAACTTTTCATTGACCTTTACAGTTTTAAATCCAGTATGATAGTGACCACTTAAAACAATATCACAATCAGTATCCATAATTTGATCGATTAAAGTATACTCAATTTGTTCAATAAATTTCTTATACAATAAAAAACTGTGTATCATTAGTATATGATAGTCCACATTATCTAATCTTTTAGGATAATAATAGGATTTATCAGATGAATCAATATCATGGGTATATGGTTGGCCAGATATTTGAACCCTCAAACCATCCATTTCCATGATAATAGGCTTATCTTCTTCAACTAGTTCTAATACATCTAATGAATTGTATAGTCCCATCATAGCTCTATCTATAGAGTTTGGATTATAACCATATATATCATGATTTCCACTTATTATGTGAATTTTTTTCGGAAAAGTTTGAAACAATTTACCAAATTTAGATGCTGTTTTTATTCCAACATCTGCTTTATCAAATAAATCTCCACCGTGAAGTATCATGTCAACATTTTCATTTATTGATATTTCTCTTATTTCTTCAATTTTTTTATATATAGAATCTTCGTAATCGTCAATTCTAGATCTAGGATTTCTAGATTTTATATGTGTATCTGTAAAAAATAATATCTTCATAATAGAAATAATGGGCAAGTAATACTTGCCCTAGTCTAATTCATCCTCACTTATTTCGTTATTCGATTCGTCTTTTATATCATCGTTATTTTCTGTTTTGATAGCATCTGAATCCTCTTTTGATCTTAATCCATAAAATTCATAAGTTTTATCGATAATTTCTTCTAGTATTTTTGGATTTTCTTCTAAAAATACTTTAGAGTTTTCTCGACCTTGTCCTAATTTTTCATCTTCATAACTGTACCAAGCACCTGCTTTTTTTACAACTTTGCAGTCAGTGGCTAAGTCTAATATTGTACCTATTTTAGAAATACCTTCTCCGTACATAATGTCGAATTCTACTTGTTTAAATGGAGGTGCTACTTTGTTTTTGACGATTTTAACTTTAGTACGATTTCCAACAATATCGTCACCTTTTCTAATAGCTTCTCCTCTTCTAATTTCAATTCTAACTGAAGAATAGAATTTTAAAGCTCTACCACCCGTTGTAACTTCTGGATTACCAAACATTATTCCAACTTTTTCTCTAAGTTGGTTAATGAAAATAACTGTACAATTGCTCTTGGAAATAACACCTGTTAATTTACGTAAAGCTTGAGACATTAGTCTTGCTTGTAGACCAACATGGCTGTCTCCCATATTTCCTTCTATTTCAGCTCTTGGAACTAGTGCTGCAACAGAGTCAATGATAATAATATCTACAGCAGAACTTCTTACAAGAGAATCACATATTCCTAAAGCTTGTTCACCTGTATCTGGTTGTGAAATGATAAGATTGTCTGTATCTACACCTAAGTTTTTAGCATAAATTGCGTCTAATGCGTGTTCAGCATCGATAAAAGCTGCAGTACCACCCATCTTTTGTGCTTCAGCAACTACATGGAGTGCCAAAGTTGTTTTACCAGAAGATTCAGGTCCATAAATCTCAATAACTCTACCTCTTGGTAAGCCACCTATTCCTAAAGCAACATCCAAGTTTATAGCTCCAGTAGGAATAGCTTCGATATCTTTTTGAACATGATCTCCGAGTTTCATTATAGAGCCTTTTCCAAATTGTTTTTCAATGCTTGCAAAAGCTTCTCTTAAAGCTTGATCTTTTTCAGATCCATTAGCAAAATCCATGACTACCTCCTAAAAATTAAACAGAACATAAGTTCTTGTGTTTATTATACCACAAACCAAAAAATAATTATATATTTTTTAAATCTAATACATTAACATTCTTAAAAATATAATCACATAAGCTGATTACAGTTAATACAATCGATATATAATATAGGTACATATCTAAAGCAAACCCTAATTTATCCCCAGTATTAATCAAAATTAAAACAATAGCGATAAATTGTGTCATAGTTTTTGATTTTCCCCAATAACTTGCTGCTAATGTAACTCCATTAGATGCAGCTAATATTCTAAAACCGCTAATAGTAAGTTCTCTTAGCACGACTATAACCACGCTCCATGCAGGAACTTTTCCTAGTTGTACTAGGACAATTAATGCACTGCAACTCAACATTTTGTCTGCTAATGGATCCATAAACTTTCCAAATGTAGTAACTAAATTTTTCCTTCTAGCGAGTTGACCATCAATAAAATCTGTTATTGCAGAGATTATAAATATTAACGCAGGTATATAATTGTCTGTTTTGAATATCAGTAATGATGCTACAAAAAATGGTATTAAAATTACTCTTAATGTTGTAAACTTATTTGCAATATTCATATCAATCACGTCTTTCTAAATAATCTTTAGGTATTAAAATTTTTCTAGGCTTGCTTCCCTCACTAGGACCAACAATACCTTTTTCTTCCATTTGATCTATAATTCTTCCAGCTCTAGCATATCCTATTTTTAATTTTCTTTGTAATAGAGAAATAGATGCAGAATTTTCATTCAAAATAATTTCAACAGCATCTGTAAATAAAATATCTGTATCATCATCTTCAAGATCAATACTTTCTGATTTATCTATATCTTCTATGATTTCTTCTTTATAATTAGTTTCATTTTTATTAATTAAAAATTTAACTACATTATCGACTTCTTCATCAGAAATAAAAGCACCTTGAATTCTACTAGGTTTTGCCATTGATGATGGGAAAAATAACATATCGCCTCTTCCTATAAGCTTTTCTGCACCAGATTGATCTAGAATAGTTCTAGAATCGATTTGGCTACTAACAGCAAAAGAAATTCTAGACGGTACATTTGCTTTTATTGTACCAGTAATTACATCTACTGTTGGTCTTTGAGTTGCAATAATTAGATGGATACCACATGCTCTTGCCATTTGAGCTAGTCTGCAAATAGCGTCTTCAACATCATTTGCTGAGACCATCATCAAATCACTTAACTCATCTATAATAATAACAATATATGGTAGTTTTTCAAGTTCATCGTTTTTATTTTTCTTATTATAAGCTTTGATATCTCGTACGTGATTTTCTGAAAATATTTGGTATCTTCTTTCCATTTCCCTTACAGCCCAGTTCAAAGCAGCACTTGCCTTTTTTGGATCTGTAACAACCGGTATAGCAAGATGTGGAATATTATTGTATATACTCAATTCGACAACTTTTGGATCAATCAATATAAGTTTTACATCATTTGGATTTGACTTATACAAAATACTCATTATTATTGTATTTATGCAAACAGATTTACCACTACCAGTAGCTCCTGCTATAAGTAGATGTGGCATCTTATCAACGGAAGTTACAATACATTTCCCAGAAATATCTTTTCCTAAAGCTATTGGCATCAACGATTTTTCTTTAACAAAATTATCAGACATTAAAATCTCTTTTAACATTACAGAATTTTTAACATCATTTTCTACTTCAATTCCAACTACTGATTTACCGGGAATAGGAGCTTGTATTCTAATTCCACTAGTAGCTAAAGAAAGTGATAGGTCATCTGCTAGATTGACTATTCTTGAGACTTTCACCCCTGCCTTAGGCTCTAATTCATAGCAAGTAACCGTAGGACCTCTATCGATTTGAACAACAGTCGCATCTATTGAAAAGTTTTTTAAAGTTTCTTCAATCATTTTTGCTTTCTGTAAAACAGAATCATCATTATCTTCCGCATATTCAGCATTTTTCAAAAGTTCTAATGGTGGAAAAGTATAATTACTTTGTCCAGAAAATTCACCAAAATCTATAACAGAAAGCTGTTCTCCAGATTCTTTCTCATTAGACTTATAATCGTTGAGTTTTGGTTTTGGAGGTTCAAAATCTATTGATTTCTCCAAATCAGATTTTTCTTTAAGTGAATTTTTAGAAATCCTTTCTTTTGTAGATTTATTTTGCTTAATCTCACGCGATTTTTCGATGATTTTATTTTGTTTGTTTTGTTCAATTTTATTTTTTATATCTACAAATGTCTTTTTAACAATAGCGAAAAATTTTTGAAATAATTCTTTTAAAGTTAAATTCATTATTACAGATATAAAAAACAAAAAACAAAAAACAAGTGCAACATATAAACCTATGTAGCCTATAGCTATGTTTAGTATTGATGCTATAATAGCTCCAATTACTCCAATACCACTGTAGTCATTGGCTAAATTTAAATTCAAATCAATCCTTTGATTAATATTAAGATTTGGATAGTTTGATATATTAATTAAACTCATTACGAAAATTGAAGAAACAGCCAATATATAAGTAATTTTTCTTAGTTTATTTCCATGGTTTATATCAGATATCGTCGATATAGTATACAGTATACCTAATGATATAAAAACGTATGAAAAGATGCCAAAAGTATTAAAGTATATATTTTTTACAATAATTCCCAAAACACCAACTCTACTACTAGCCATAAAGATAAGTGAAATAATTAACACTAATATAATTATTAATTTTGTCGAAGAGTTAGCATTTTTTTTGCTATTAGATTTTGATTGAGTTTTGTTTCGTGATTTAGTATTTCTAGCCATAATTAGTAGCCTGTATGGCCAAATCCGCCATCATTTCTATCTGTTTCATCTAGTACTTCAACTTCCTCAAATTGAATATTTTCGTATTTTTGAAGTATCATTTGACAAATTCTATCCCCAGATGAAATTGTATATTCTTCATTCGACAAATTGACTATAGGAATTTTTAATTCTCCTCTGTAATCACTGTCTATAGTACCAACACAATTTATCAGAGTTATTCCATGTTTAATACTCAAACCACTTCTTGGTCTGATTTGAACCTCATAACCTTCTGGAATTGCAATATATATTCCAGTAGGTACAAGAGTTCTTTCAAGTGGTTTTAAAGTTATATCATTTTCAGTATAAGCTCTCAAATCCATACCACTAGACCCAATTGTTGAATATTTTGGTAGAGGGTTATTAGATTTATTAATTATTTTAACTTTCATAATGTCCCCTTTCAAAAATATAGTTGAGTAATAAAATTACTCAACTATTAATTATTTATCTTCTGTATTTTGATCTTCAGTTTTTTTATCAAAATTCTTTTTTTCTTTTCTTTCTGGTTTTGGTAAAAGAGCTTTTCTGGATAATGTCATCTTACCTTGGTCATCTATATCCATAAGTTTTACCATAATTTCATCGTTTTCTTTTAAAACATCTTCAACTTTATTAGTTCTTTCATGTGCTATATTAGATATGTGAAGAAGGCCTTCTTTTCCAGGTAATATTTCAACAAAAGCACCAAAATTCATAATCTTAGTAACTCTTCCTAAATATTTTTCACCGATTTCTGGTTCTCTAACTATTTCTTTAATCATATCTATAGCTCTTTGTGCACTTTCAGTGTCTTCACCAGCTACTGTAATCTTACCATCATCTTCGGTATCAATTTTCACGCCAGTCTCATCAATTATTTTGTTTATTACTTTTCCACCTGGTCCAATAACTTCTCTTACTTTTTCAGGTGCAATATTAATTATCATAATTCTAGGAGCATACTTTGAAATTTCTTTATTTGGTTCACTTATACATTCGTTCATTAATGATAATATATGAAGTCTACCAACTCTAGCTCTTTCTAAAGCTTCAGTTAATATTTCTTCAGAAATTCCAGTAATTTTTATATCCATTTGCAATGCAGTTATACCATCTTTTGTACCTGCAACTTTAAAATCCATATCTCCTAAGTGATCTTCTAAACCTTGAATATCAGAGAGAATTACAACATTATCATCTTCCTTAATCAATCCCATGGCAATACCTGCAACAGGTTCTTTTATTGGAACACCTGCATTTAATAAACTAAGTGTTGAACCACAGACAGATGCTTGAGAACTAGAACCGTTAGAACTTAATACTTCAGATACTACTCTTATTGTGTATGGGAATTCTTCTTCTGATGGAATTACAGGTAATAGAGCTCTTTCAGCTAAAGCGCCGTGACCAATTTCACGTCTACCTGGACTTCTTAAAGGTCTTGCGTCCCCTACAGAATAAGGTGGGAAGTTGTATTGATGCATATATCTTTTATCTTCTTGTTCAATTAATCCATCTAATACTTGTGCATCAGATGGAGTTCCTAATGTTGTAACAGATAAAACTTGAGTTTGACCCCTTTTAAACAAACCTGAACCATGTGGTCTAGGTAATATATCAACATCACAAGTTATTTCTCTAATTTGATCAAGTTTTCTATTATCAGGTCTGATATGATCTTCTAATATTAAACGTCTTACTTCTGCTTTTTCTAAATCATCGTATATAGTAGAAACTTTTGAAGCTATACTTTCATCATATTTTTCAACAAAATGATCCACTACATCTTTTTTAAGAGTATTAATGTGATCTTCTCTATCTAATTTATCTTCATTAACTGTAATTTTCTTTAAATCTTCAATACAGAATGATTTTACTTCTTCATCTAACTCTACATTTTTTTCTGGTTGAACGAATTCTTGTTTTGGTTTTCCGCATTCTTTTTGAATTGATTCAATAAATTCACAAATTTTCTTGATTTCTTCATGAGCTCTAAGAATAGCTTTTAACACTTGTTGTTCAGTAATATTATTACATCCAGCTTCAACCATCATGATAGCATCTTTAGTACCAGCGACAGTTAATTCAAGATCAGACTTATCTCTTTGTTCTTGCGTAGGATTTATAATAAATTCACCATCAATCATTCCTACAGCTACAGAACCAGTAGGTCCTAAGAAAGGAATATCCGAAATGCTCAATGCAATAGATGATCCTATCATAGCTAAAATATCGGGAGTATTATCTTGATCCACAGAAAGTGCAGTAGCTATAACTTGTACATCATTATGATATCCTTCTGGAAATAACGGTCTTAAAGGTCTATCGATTAATCTAGCAGTTAATGTAGCTTTTTCACTAGGTCTACCTTCACGCTTTATAAATCCTCCTGGGATTTTTCCTACAGAATAAAGTTTTTCTTCAAAATCGCATGTTAATGGGAAGAAATCAACTCCCTCACGTGGCTCTTTTGATCCTACAGCAGTAACTAGAAGTACAGTTTCTCCAGATTGAATTAAACATGCTCCATTAGCTTGTTCAGCAACTTTTCCAATCGTAACTTCTATTTTTTTACCGCATAAATCATATTCATATTTTTTTATCATATATTCTCCTTATAAATAAAAAGAGCGGAAAAACCCGCTCTTTCAATTATCTTCTAATGTTTAATCTTTTAATTAAATCACGGTATCTTTCAATGTCTTTATTGCTAAGATAGTTAAGAAGATTTCTTCTTTTACCGATCATTTTGAAAAGACCTCTTCTTGAATGGTGATCATTCTTATGAGACTTTAAATGTTCAGTTAAGTAGTTTATTCTGTAAGTCAATAAAGCTACTTGAACTTCTGGAGAACCAGTGTCTCCTTCTTTTGTTTGGTATTCTTTGATTATTTCTTCTTTGATTTCTTTGTTGTACATAATTTCCTCCATAAATTTAATATTCACCATTACAGCGATATCGTTGAGGTTTCGAATATCAATGTAACAGTAGTACTTATTTATATTATCATATAATCTTGTAATTGTAAATCTAAATCTTGGTTTTTTGCAAAATTATAATCGCTTTTTAATTTATTGATAAGTTCAATCTCAGAATTAAATTTTACATTATCTCTTATTTTGTTTATGAATACTAATGTCAAAATTTTTCCATACAAATCACCTTTAAAGTCTAAAATATGAGTTTCAATCTTTACATCATGCTCATCGTAGGTTAGATTTTCTCCTACAGAAGTTATACCTTTGTATAGTTTGTTATCATAAATAACATTAGTATAATAAACGCCAGCTGCTGGTATAATATATTGTTTACATTCCAAATTAGCAGTAGGATAACCTAAATTTCTTCCTCTATGTTTACCATCTACGACAACTCCCTTAATACTAAATGGTCTGTAGAGCATTGAATTAGCATTCTCAACGTCTCCACTCATTAAAAATTTACGAATTGTTGTCGATCTAATAGGGACATTTTTAATAAATTGGTCATCTATAGTGTAGAGTTTATAATTAAAAACTTTTTGAAAATCTTCTAAAGTAGATACATTACCAGATGCATTAATTCCGAATTTGAAATCTTTGCCCACAACTAAATTTTTGAAATTAGTATGCTCTTTCACATAAGTTAAAAACTCTACAGGCTTTAAGGATAAAAAAGCTTTATCAAATGACTTGATTAAGCAGTAATCTACATTCATTCTTTTTAATATATTTATTTTATCATCCGTTGTTAATATATTTTTAAAATTAGCATATTCTAAAACTTCTGAAGTATGTGACTTGAATATAATAACCCCTGATTTACCTAAGCTAACACATTTATTTATAAGTTTTTGATGTGCTAAATGTAATCCGTCAAAATTTCCTAAAGTAATAGCATCAATATTAATTTTTACGTTATCTTTGTCTAAATCAATTATTTGCATATGTCAAATACCTTATTCATTTTTAAAATATTATCTTCAATACTGCCAATTCCAATAAATTTATTCTTACAAACTACTTTGATATTATCAATGTTTTTGTGGTTGATGTTCACTTTAACACCATTCGTAATTTTTTTATACAAATTATCATCAAGTTGTATAGATTTCATTTCTGTTAAACTTTCGTAGACTGAAAATGATACATCGTCAATATTACATTTTCTAAGCGATTCTATTTTTATTGAATCTTTTATATCAAAACCACCAGAATTTACTCTGATAAGTGATTTCATGTATGCTAATCTATCTAATTTTTTGGCAATATCTTCAATCAAAACTCTAATATACGTTCCCTTAGAACATCTAACTTTGATTATACATGAATTTTCTAGAAGATGTAATAGTTCAATATTATAAATTGTAATTTTTCTGGATTTCCTCTTAATTTCTTTGTTTTCTCTTGCGTATTCATAAAGTTTTTTTCCATTTACTTTAACTGCGGAATACATCGGAGGTACTTGTTCAATGGTTTTACCATTTAAATCATCTAAAATTTGTTTTAATTTTTCTTTATCGTATGTTTTATCAGAAAAACCTGTGACATTACCAGACAGATCAAGAGTATCTGTACTTGTTCCAAAACACATTTCAAATATATATGTTTTTCCGTGTTCCATTAGATATTCTGTTATTTTAGTTCCTTTTCCAACGCCTAGCAACAAAACACCGGTTGCATCAGGGTCTAGTGTCCCAGCGTGTCCAATCTTTTTGGTTTTTAATATTCCCTTGCAGATAGAAACAACATCTTGAGATGTATATCCCTTTTCCTTAAAAACATTAATTACACAATCCATATCTATCAATTTCTTCTTTTATTTTATTTGAAACTGTCTCAAAATTCCCTGTAATTCTTGTAGCAGCAGCATTCTTATGACCACCTCCACCAAGATTTTTGGCAATTAATCCTACATCAATATTTCCCTTGCTTCTGAAACTCACCTTGTACTCATTTTCAGTTTGTTGTTTAATTAATACTGATATTTTGATTTTGTCTGTATCTCTGAAAGTATTAATAACACTATCAATATCTGAAATTTCAACATTGTATTTATTTAATTGATCTGTCATTACAAAACTAAATGCAACATAATCATTATAAATTTCAGTCTTGGATAAAATTTCATTTTCTAGAAGTTGTGCTTCAAATTTTTTTGATTGATAAATTAATTCATTGATTTTCATCATGTCTGCACCATTTTCAACTAATCTAGAAGCTTTAGCTAATGTATCTGCCGTTGTAGCAGAATATAAAAATCTTCCTGTATCAGTTGAAATTCCTGTTAAAAGTGACATGGAAATTTCTTTATCAATTGGTAGATTAATTTCATTTATTAAATCAAATACTAATTCGCAAGTTGAACTATAACCTTTTTTTACTATGTTAACGTCACCGTAAAACTCATTACTTTGATGATGGTCAATATTTATTCTGTATTTTGCTTTGTTAAATAACTCATCAATCTGACCTAATCTCTCATAATTAGCACAATCTAGACAAATTATCATATTAATATTAATATCTGTATTATCTGATAACAAATCCAAATTAGGAAGAAATTTTAAATTTTCAGGAATTTTGTCAAACTCAATAGGATATACCTTTTTCCCTAAATTTAGTAAACTTTTTGATAAAGCAGTTAATGAGCCTAAGTTATCACCATCTGGGTCTAAGTGAGAAATTAGAGCAATTGAATTTGCATCCTTCAATTGCTCTTTAAATTTCAAGATTTCATCATTAATCTTCATTATAATTTTCCTCGTGAATTGATTTTATTAGATTTTCAATATGCATACTTTTTTCACTAGTTTCATCAATTTTGAAAATCAGTTGTGGTACATGTCTTAAATCTACACTTTCACCAATTTGTTTTTTTAAGAATCCTTTTGCTTTATTCAATCCTTCAAGAGTTTGTTTTTTCTTTTCATCATCGCCTATTACCGCTATATATACTGTAGCAAAACTCAAATCATTTGTTACTTTTACGTCTGTAACAGAAACATTTAGTTTGTCAATCCTAGGATCTTTTAGTGAATTAATTATAGAACTTGAAATAACTTTTTTGATTTCTGATGAAATTCTTCTTACTCTTTTAATATTCATAATTCTCCTATCTTTGTACTTCGTTTAGCACGTATGCTTCCAGTACATCTCCTGGTTTAATGTCATTATAATTTTCTAAGCCCATACCGCCCTCATAGCCTTGAGTCAATTCTTTAACATCGTCTTTATATCTCTTCAATGAAGAAATAGGACCTTCGAAAATTAATATTTCATCTCTCAACAAACGAACCACAGCATTTCTAGTTACTTTTCCTGTATTAACATATACTCCGGCAACAGTACCTACTCCTGGAACTTTGAAAGTATCTCTAACTGTAGCTCTCCCTAAAACTTCTTCTTGATATTGTGGTTTTAACATACCAGTAATTGCATTTTTTACATCCTCTATAGCATCATATATAACTCTATAAGTTCTTATTTCTATAGATTCATTTTTTGCCATATCTAAAGCCACTTGAGTTGGTCTTACGTTAAAACCAATGATTATAGCACTTGATGCAGATGCTAAGTTAACATCAGATTCAGTAATACCACCGACAGCACCGTGAATTATATTAACTTTTACTTCTTCATTGCTTAATTTTATTAATGATTGTTTGATAGCGTCAATTGTACCTTTAACATCAGTTTTTATTATAATATTAAGGTCTTTAGTTTCTCCGTCTGAAATTTTTCCAAATAACTCGTCTAAGTTCATGTTTGAAGATGACTTGATTTGTTCTTCACGGTTATGGTCTTTTATTTTTTGAGCATAATTTCTAGCTTCTTTTTCATCTTTGACAGCGTATATCATATCGCCAGCTTCAGGTACTTCGTTTAAACCTAAAATCAATACTGGTGTTGAAGGACCTGCTTTTTTAACTTGCTTTCCTTGATCATTAAACATAGCTCTGATACGACCACTTGCTTGTCCACTAAATACCATATCAGAATGTTTCAAGGTACCTTTTTGAACCAAAATTGTAGCAGTTGGACCCCTTCCTTTATCAAGTTGAGCCTCTATTACTGTTCCTACAGCAAGTCTATTAGGATTAGCTTTTAGTTCTTCCATTTCTGCAACCATCAAAATCATTTCTAATAAATCATCTATACCTTCACCAGTTCTAGCAGAAACTGGAACTAAAACTGTATCTCCACCCCAGTCTTCTGGAACCAATCCATTTTCAGCTAATTCTGTTTTTACTCTCTCTATATTTGCGTTTTCTTTATCTATTTTATTAATAGCTACAATTATTGGAACTCCAGCTGCCTTTGAGTGATTGATAGCTTCGATTGTTTGAGGCATTACCCCGTCATCCGCAGCAACTACTAATATTGAAACGTCTGTTACTTGAGCTCCTCTACTTCTCATTGCCGTGAAAGCTTCGTGGCCAGGCGTATCTAAAAATACTATTTTCTTGTCATTAACTCTAATAGTATATGCACCTATATGTTGCGTAATTCCACCGGCTTCTCTTCCAGCAACTCTTGAATTTCTAATTCTATCAAGTATAGAAGTTTTACCATGGTCAACGTGTCCCATTACGGTGATAACAGGTGGTCTTTCCTTTAAATCTTCTTTCTTGTCTTCAAAATCTAGATTAAAAACATCATCATCATCGAAATCTTCGACTTCATCTTGTTCAACGATAACATCAAACTCACCTGCTACTAAACTTGCAGTATCAAAATCAATTTCTTGATTTTGATTTGCCATAATGCCTAATTCCATTAGTTTCATTATTAATTCACTAATAGATACACTAATTTTTTCAGATAAATCTTTTACTGTAATTGTAGGTTGAATAATAAATTTTTTTGGTTCTTTTGGCTCATTCTTGATGACTTCTTCTTTTTTATTTTGATTATTGTTTTGCTTATTATTTTTATTATTCTTGTTGTTTTTGTTATTTCTGTTATTCTTATTATTGTTAGAATTTTTATTTTTGTTATTTTTAAAATTCTTATTCTTTTTCTTATCGTTAGAATCATGCTTTTCATTCATTTCAGATTTGTTTTTATGCTTTATCTTATCGAAATGAGATACAGATTCATCATCATTATTTCTTGGATGTTTTGGTTTAAATCCTTTTTTAGAATTATCATCTTGTTTATTAGCTTCAGTATGCGATCTACTTTCCACGTTTTCTTTTGAAATTTTATTAACATCTTGTCTATTTTCTTTTTTTGAATTACTGTTCTTTTGATTATTTTGAACTTTTTTTGGTTTTTCATAAAAAGATTTAACTTTTGATATTTGGTCTTTATCTAATGTTGACATGTGACTTTTAACTTCTATTTTGTTTTCTTTTAATTTGTTCATTAAGTCTTTTGTTGAAACATTCAATTGTTTTGCCAATTCGTATACTCTTATCTTTTCCATACAAAGACCTCCTTTTGATTAATCTTCTACATGGTTAATTAACTCCTCATATATAAGTGCGTCTACATCTGTTTTTAAAACCTGATTTAGTCTTCTGTTTTTCTTTGCCTTGTTTATACATTTTAAATCCTTGCATAAATAAGCCCCTCTGCCATTTTTCTTATTTGTCAAATCTACAGAAACTCCGTCTTCTTTATTAAAAACAACTCTTATTAGTTCTTCCTTTGGTTTATTTTCACCACAAACAACACATTTTCTTAAAGGAATTTTTTTAGTTTTCATTTAATACTCCAAAACTTAAATACATTTAATTTTCAGAATCTTCTGCAATTTCAGTATATTCGGAATCTAAAGAATTATCTTCTTTAGTATCCTTAATATCTTCAATTTCTTCTATATCATCTGATTCATGATATTTAATCTTATCAAATACTTTGTCTTTATCTTCATCTCTAACTTCAATACCATTTGCTTCTAAAAAAGCTGCTTCTCCATCGAATTCAACAGACAAGCTACCATCTTCATAAGATTCTAAGTATTGGTTAAGTCCTTTGATGTCTATTTTCCAGTTCGTTAACTTAGCTGCAAGTCTAGCGTTTTGTCCTTCTTTTCCTATAGCTAAAGATAATTGATCTTCTGAAACAATTACACGGCATATTTTTTGAGCTTCGTCAATGAATGTAGCTATTACTTCAGATGGACTTAAACTATTAGATATGAAAGCCTTAATATCTTTTGACCAAATAACAATATCAAGTTTTTCGCCATTCAACTCATCCACAATAGACTTAACTCTGGTTCCACTGAAACCTACACATGAGCCAACTGGATCAACATTTTCATCATTACTGAATACCGCAATCTTAGTTCTTGAGCCAGGTTCTCTTGCAACGCTAAAAATCTCAACAGTTCCATCATTTATTTCCGGAACTTCTAATTCAAATAATCTTTTTATTAGAGAATTATCTGTCCTTGATAATATTATTTGAGCTCCTTTTGTAGTGTTTTTGACCTCTTTAATAAAAAGTTTTAATCTTTTGTTAGGAGTATATTCTTCAGATTTTATTTGTTCTGAAACTGGTATTATACCTTCTACTCTACCCAAATCAATATAGACAATTCCACGTTCAACACGTTGAACTGTTCCAGTGATTATTTCTTTTTCTCTGTCAATAAATTCGTTATAAATATTATCACGTTCTGCATCTTTTAGTTTTTGAATAACAATATTTCTAGCAGTTTGAGCAGCTATTCTTCCGAAGTTTTTGGGTGTTATTTCAATTTTCACTTTATCACCTAAATCGTATTTACGTTTAATAGTCTTAGCTTCTTCTAAACTTATTTCAGTATTTTTGTCTTCAACATTTTCAACAACAGTTTTGATTGCATATAAATTCACCTTACCGTTGTCTCTATTTATGTTAACTTCTACAGAACTTTCTTCGTTTTCATGGTCTTGATAATCAAAATTTTTCTCATAGCTTTTAATCAACGCTTTTTCTAAAGCATCGAAAACAACTTCTCTTGGTATTTTTTTTGATTTTTCTAATTCATCAAGAGCCTTTATAAAATCATTGTTCATATATTACTATCAATCGAATAAAGAAAGCTTAATCGATGATATATTACTCCTTTCAATTTTAATTTGATTTTTTTCTAATTCCAAAGATATTTCTTGATTATTGAAATCTTTTAAAATACCTTTGAACTCTTTCTTATTATCTAATTTTTGATATAAATTTACTATTACAACATTCCCTAAATTTTTTTTGAAATCTTTATCTCTAGTGAATGGTGTAGTTATATCTACTGATGCAATTTCTAAATAATAGGGATCTGAAATAGGATCTATTTCGTCCAGTTTGTCAGTTATTCTATTATTTATTAACTCACAATCATCAATTGATATTAGACCTTCATCCTTTTCAATGTAAAAAGTCAAAATATTTTTTCCATTTTGATTTGAATATTCTACATCATAAAAGTCGATCCCAGTATCTTCAATTAAAGGGCTGAGGTCATTATTCATAAGTTCGCTAAGATATTTCTTATTCATATATCTCCTTTTCGTAAATTATTTAAATAAATAAGAGTGGGATTCCCCACTCTTAGCCACAATTTATTCTAAATTAATTGTATCATAATTAATCATAATAATCAAACTATCTTCTATTTCTTAAAGATAAAGGCTTATCAATTATTTCTTTCATAATGATAGCTTTTTTTAATTCATCTTTATGTTTAAATTCATCATTAATCTCAACTCTGATCAATTCTAATTCGTCGTTTTTTTCTTCGAAAAAATCTTTATCAATTAATTTTTGATTTTCTTTTCTCTTATTTGTTTGCTCAAAATTATTGATATTATTTTGATTGTATTGAGAATTGTTTGATTTATTATAAGATAATTTGGTATTTGATTTATCTTTTCTTAAATCCTCTAATGTCTTTTTCTTGCGATAATCCTTACGGTTAAAGTTTTTTTGGTAACGACTTGAACTACTCATATGAATAAAATAATTAGCAAAAAACTTTACAACTATTATCGTAATTACAAGAGATAGAAAAGAAAACATTACTTATCATCCTCTTTTATTTTTTCGCTATTTCCTGAGATAGCTTGTCTCATCTCAGTATCACTTATAATATTTTTCATATTATAATAATCTAAGACTCCCAAATTACCAGATTCTAAAGCTTTAGCGATAGCTAGTGGAACCTTTGATTCACTTTCAACTACTTTTGCTCTCATTGAACGAACTTCTGCTATCATTTCTTGTTCTTTTGCAACGGCCATAGCTCTTCTTTCTTCTGCTTTTGCTTGAGCAATTCGTTTGTCCGCCTCTGCTTGATCTGTTTGTAGTTTCGCTCCAATATTTCTTCCTACATCGACATCTGCTATATCAATAGAAAGTATTTCAAATGCAGTTCCTGAATCCAATCCTTTGTTCAGTACAGTTTTTGAGATTGAATCTGGATTTTCAAGAACAGATGTATGAGATTCTGATGAACCTACAGTAGTTACAATACCTTCACCAACTCTAGCTATTATAGTTTCTTCTCCTGCACCACCAATTAATCTTTCAATGTTTGCTCTAACAGTAACTTTGGCCTTAACAATAACTTCAATACCGTTCATTGCAACTGCTGCAATGTTTGGAGTTTCAATTACTTTTGGGTTAACCGAAACTTGTACTGCTTCTAATACATTTCTACCAGCTAAATCAATAGCTGCTGCTCTTTCAAATTCTAACTCAATATCTGCTCTTTGTGCAGCGATTAATGCATTTACTAAAGTATTTACATTACCACCTGCTAAATAATGCGCTTCAAGTTGATTAGTAGTTAGATTTAATCCTGCTTTTGTTGCTTTGATAAGAGGATTTATAATGTTTTTAGGAATAACTCTACGTAATCTCATACCTATTAATTGTGAAATTTTAACGTGGACACCTGAAAATTGAGCAGTAACCCATAAACCTACAGGAACTAACGAAAAGAATACTAATAGCAATATAACTATTAATATAGGTACTAAAAATGGAATTTCAAATGGCATTTTACACTCTCCTTACTATTATTTTAAAATCTTTTATTTCACTAACAACAACTTCGCAACCTTTTGGAATAAAATCTCCCCTAGTAATAGCGTCAATATAATCGCCATCTATTTCAATTTTGCCGCTCGGTCTTAAAGGTGTTATAGTAATTCCCTTTTTGTTCAAGTATTTTTTTGATGACTGAGTAAATGATTTCGAATTAGTTTCTTTTAACACAAATTTATTAAATTTACTAGAGTCAAAATCCTTACTTAAAAATACTAAAATAAACAATACGTCAATCGTTATTGCTATAGCTACGGTTAAAAAGGCTAGATACAAATCATTAATAATCATGCTTATTCCAACTATCATTGAAAAAACGCCCACTAAACCAGCAATAAAACCTCCAGGGACTATCAATTCTAAACCAACAAATAACAATCCTATTAAAAATACAAGTATTCCAACTATATTAATATCACCGTTATTATAATAAGATAAAATAAATAAAACAGAAAAAATCGCAGTCAATAACCCATATTTATATTTCTTATTTGATAATACTAGCAGCGTGATACATATAAATGTTACTGTTAAAAAAATCATACTAAAAATATGATTAGAAAATATACTCATAGAAAACGATAACACCCCCTAAAATTATTTACAACATAATTATACACTAAATAAGACAATAAAAAAAGATTCCCATAAGGAATCTTTCATTAAATATCAAATTTCATTAGAAATTTCTTTTTTTTCTTTTAGCTGCTTCAGATTTTTTCTTTTTCTTTACGCTAGGTTTTTCGTAATGTTCTCTTTTTCTATATTCAGATAAAACTCCAGATCTAGCACATTGTCTTTTAAATCTTTTTATAGCGTTATCTAATGATTCGTTTTCTCCAACTCTAATTTCTGACATGGTTTCCCTCCCCTCTTTATTGCAAGAATGCTCACAAAAGAGCAGAATTTATACCAAAATAGTATAACACAATTCTAACAAAATAACAATATTTTTATGGCCAATTAAGTTTTTTCTTACCTAGCACATGAAAATGCATGTGTGGTACTGTTTGTCCACCATCTTCACCGCAGTTATTAACTATCCTGTAGCCAGATTGATCAATATTGAACTCTTTTGCTAATTTTGCAATTACTTCAAATATATGAGCAATAATTTGTGAATTTGATTCATCAATATCATTAGCACCAGAAATATGTTCTTTAGGTATAACTAAAAAATGTACTGGAGTAACTGGATTGATGTCGTGAAAAGCGTAAACCAAATCATCTTCATATATTTTTTTAGAAGGTATTTCTCCATTAACTATTTTACAAAATACACAGTCCATGACTCGCCTCCGGTGATATTATACCAAAAAGTATTTAAATTTTCAATTATCTGCATACGAGTTCTTCGTTTTCTCTTCTGTCGCAAACAACATCTACTATTTTATTCGAAAGATTTTGGTTATATTCTCTTTTTACTCTAATATAGTTAGTGGTATAGCCTTTAATATATCCATTATCATTTTTTGATTCGAATAATACTTTGATTGGTTGATTTAGCATATTATCTAAAAATTTATCTGTATAATATATTGATTTGTCTATTAAAATTTGGCTTCTTTCTTTTTTTACGACTCCGGAAATTTGATTTTTCATTCTACTTGCAACAGTACCTTTTCTATTAGAATACTTAAAAACATGAATTTTTGAAAATTGTATTTTATCGACAAATTTCAATGTTTTCTCAAAATCTTCATCAGTTTCACCAGGAAACCCAACAATTATATCAGTTGTAATGGCAGCATTTGGATAATACTGTCTAATTAAATTTATAGTTTTTTCATAAAGGTCTGTATCATATTTTCTATTCATTGATTTGAGAATTTTATCTGAACCACTTTGAAGTGATAAATGGAAATGATCACAAAATTGTTGTACTTTACTCAACCTATCTAAAAATTGTTTGTCAACAATTCTTGGCTCTAATGAGCTCAGCCTAATTCTTTTTATTTTATCAATATTTCCAATGTCTTCTATTACATCTATCAAACCAATATCATCTGTATCAAAGTCTTTACCGTATGACGCTACATGAATTCCTGTTAAGACAATTTCCTTAAAACCATTATCAGCTAGTCTTTTCGCTTCTAAAACAATATCTCGAATATTTCGTGAACGTATAGGGCCTCTGGCATAAGGAATTATGCAATATGAACAAAATTGGCTACAACCTTCCTGTATTTTAATATAAGCTCGAGTCATTGAATGTTCTGTATTTATAGTTAATTCTTCGAATTCTCTATTCTTACCTATATTTTCGACCTTGTTTATAATTTTATTAGATGATTTTGCTAGTTCACATAGTTCTACGATTTCTTTTCGGTATTTTGTTCCGAGAATTACATTTACACCTTCAATGCTTTCGATTTCATCAGGACTAACTTGAGAGTAACAACCTACAACAGCAATTATTGCATCACTGTTTTCAGATCTAATCTTAGATATTTGTTGTCGACTTTTTCTATCGGACAAATTTGTAACGGTACATGTATTAAGCACAAAAACATCGCAATTATAATCTTCTGTAATCTCATAACCATTTTTCACAAATAATTCAGCCATAGCTTCTGTTTCGTATTGATTAACTTTACAACCTAATGTTGAAAATTTTACTTTTTTCATTATTTTATATCTCCTAATTCATATTGAATAATACTCAAAGCACAAATTGGAGCTGTATCTGCGCGTAAAATTCTGTTTCCCAATGAAACTGATTTAAATCCTTTTGACTTTAAAACATTTAAATTTTCTTCAGATAATCCGCCTTCTGGGCCAATGAAAATATTTATATCTTTATAATTTGAATTAGTCAACAAAGAATGAATGCTTTCTGTTTCATTTTCATAGAATACTAAACTTAAACTATTATCTTGATTTGATATTTCATGGATATTAAGTAGTCCTTCTATTTCAGGGATAGATGTTCTCTTTGACTGTTTCGATGATTCTAGTGCGATTTTTTCAAATCTATTCTGTTTTTTAATCCACTTTTTTTCATCTAATTTTACAACAGTTCTTTCAGTTTCTACAAATACAATTCTATTTACACCTAATTCAGTGACTTTTTGAATGATATACTCATTTTTATCTGATTTAAGGATACATTGATATAAAGTAATGTTCAAAGGAGATTCATATTGAACGTCATCTTCATCTATTATTTTACAAATTATTTCATCGGGAGTAATATCTTCAATTTTAGTTACAAAAGTTGTATCTCCAATTACTTGATGAATCAAATCACCTTTAGAAAGTCTTAAAGAATTTTTGATATGATTATAATCTTCATCTTTTATTATAATTTTATCATCTATCTTATCTTTGGGATTACGAAAAGTTCTATACATTTTTGAACCTACTTATTACGCTAATCCATTCACCTTTTTCAGATATTTCTACAATTTCAAGGCTGTTTTTTTCTAAAATATTTACAATTTTATCTCTTTGAGAATTGATCAATCCTGAGCAAATGAAAATGCCATCTTTTTCTAATGCTTTTGGCAGATCTGGAATTAAAATATCTAATACGTTCAATAAAATATTAGCTATTACTACATCGTATTTTTTATCAACTTTATCTAGGAGAGAGCCTTCTACAGCTTTGATATTAGATATTTTATTCAGTTCTGCATTATCTAATGTTGCTTCTACAGCTAATGGGTCAATATCTGTAGCAAAAACTTCTTTAGCACCTAATTTTGAAGAAGCTACAGAAAGTATTCCTGATCCACAACCAATGTCTAAAACACTCTTATTATCGAGCTGCAGCTGTTGAAGTTGTTCAATACATAAGTTTGTTGTTTCGTGGAGTCCTGTACCAAATGCCATTCCCGGATTAATTTCTAACACGGTGTGATCTGTTTCATCTATTTCAATCCAGCTAGGTTTTATAAGAATATTGCCAATATAAAATGGTTCGTAATACTTTTTCCATTCATTAGCCCAGTCCATATCTTCAATTTCTTTGTTCTTACTAATTTGAACATCTATCTTGTTATTGATAGAGAATTCATTAATTTTTGCTTCAATTTCTTCATAATTTACTTTATCATCTTCGTAAAAAGCTTTAATGATTACATTATCATGTGGTGTAAAATCTTCGTCGTCTATTACCACCCAGTAAGGTTGATCTTTCTTAAAATCTAAAACATCTTGATAATCATCTATTTGTAAATTTTCTATTCCTAAATCGTATAGTATAGAACTTATGATTTCGTCATATCCTTTTGGACATTTAATATCAAAGCTTAGCCATTTTTCCATTATTCAAACATATCCTTTATTTTATCAAATATTGATTTCTTTTCATTTACATTTAATTCTTGATTCATACTTTCTGAAAATTCAATCAATTTTTCTTTTTGATCTTTATTTATTTTTTTAGGAACAATGATTTTAACAGTAAATAATATGTCTCCTCTTGTATTAGAATTTAAATATGGAACACCCTTTGATTTAAGTTTAAATGTTGTATTTGGTTGAGTTCCTTCTGGAAGTTCAAATTCTTCTATGCCATCTAAAGTTGGAACTTCAATTTTTGAACCAAGTACAGCCTGAGCATATGTGATAGGCATATCAAAAACAATATCATTATTAATTCTTCTGAAAAATTCATGTTCTCTAATCTTTATGATAACATATAAGTCGCCTGGACTACCATTATTTTCGCCATCATTACCTTCACCCTTCACACTCATGATAGCTCCATTGTTTATTCCTTTAGGTATAGTAATGTTTATTGTTTTTCTTTGAACTTCGTATCCTTTACCTTTACAATTTTCACATTTTTCATCGATTACATAGCCTTCTCCATGACATTTATCACATTCAGATTGTTGTGTAAAAATTCCAAAAGGTGTTCTTTTAGTATCGTTTATGATCCCAGTACCATTACATTTATCGCATTTTCTCTTTTTTGTTCCTGGCTTTGCTCCATCGCCATTACAAACATGACATTTTACCTTTTTCTTATAAGAAATTTCTTTTTTAGTACCGTTAATTGAATCTTCAAAATCTATTTCCAGTTCAACTTGAATATTAGAGCCTTTTCTAGGGGCATTTGGATTTCTAGAATATGATCTAGAACTAAAACCACCAAATATATCACCGAAAAAATCACCAAATATATCACCGATATCTGAAAATCCTCCACCTGATCCTTGATCAAATATTCTATCTCCGTACATATCGTATTTTTTTCTTTTTTCTTTATCACCTAAAACCTCATATGCTCCGTTAATTTCTTTAAATTTATTTTCAGCTTCAGGATCAACACTGTTTATATCTGGATGATATTTTTTTGCTAATTTTCTATATGATTTTTTTATTTCTTCTTGAGTTGCGTTTTCATTAACCTCAAGTACCTCGTACAAATTTTTCATTATTCACCATCCTAATCTACTGACTTTTCTATTTTACTAAAAGATACAAAAAAATCAAGGGGTAAGAACTTTACCCCTTTTTTAAGATTTTTTTAGTTATTATTTATTTTCGTCGTCATCAACAACTTCATAATCGGCATCTACAACATCATCATCTTTTTTAGATTCTTGTGAAGCTCCCGGTTGTTGAGCTGTGTTTTCATATAGTTTAGAACTTAACTTGTACATTTCTTGAGTTAATTCGTCTGTCTTAGCTTTAATATCGTTGTTATCTCCTGAGTCTAAGATTGATTTTAAAGCTTCTACTTTTGAATTGATATCAGATTTTTCGGATTCTGAAACTTTGTCGCCTAAGTCTTTGATTGTCTTTTCAACTTGGTAAATTACAGATTCAGCGTTATTCTTTGTTTCAATAGTTTCTTTTTTGTTTTTATCTTCTTCAGCATACTTACTTGCTTCGTCAACTTTTCTCTTGATTTCTTCATCGCTCATTTTAGTTGAAGAAGTAATTGTCATAGCTTGTTGTTTTCCAGATCCTAAATCTTTAGCACTTACGTTTACAATACCATTCGCATCAATATCAAATGTTACTTCAATTTGAGGTACTCCTCTTGGGGCTGCTGGAATTTCAGTTAAGTTGAATTGTCCTAACAAAGTATTGTCAGCTGCCATTTCTCTTTCGCCTTGTAGCACTTTGATTTCTACAGATGTTTGACCGTCAGCTGCTGTTGTAAATACTTGAGATTTTTTAGTTGGGATTGTAGTGTTTCTTTCTATTAATTTTGTACATACTCCACCTAAAGTTTCGATACCTAATGATAAAGGTGTAACATCAAGTAACAATAAATCTTTTACTTCACCAGTTAATACTCCGCCTTGTAATGCTGCACCAATAGCAACACATTCATCTGGGTTAATATCTTTTTGTGGATTTTTACCTATTAATTTTTTAACAGCTTCTTGAACAGCTGGAATTCTTGTAGATCCACCAACTAATAAAACTTTTTCAATATCGTTGTGACTTAATCCAGCATCTTCTAGTGCTTGTCTTACTGGTTTTAAAGATTCTTCAACTAGGTCAGATGTTAATTCATCAAATTTTGATCTTGTAATATCCATATTTAAATGAACTGGAGTTCCATTTACAGCTGAAATGAATGGTAAGTTAACATTAGTAGAAACTCTTGTAGATAGTTCTTTCTTAGCGTTTTCTGCTGCATCTTTAAGTCTTTGTTTAGAAGTAGCATCTTTTCTTAAATCTACACCATTTTGTTTCATGAATTCATCTGCAAGATAGTTTAATAATTTTTCATCAAAATCATCTCCACCTAGTCTGTTATTACCACGTGTAGCTAATACTTCGAATACGCCATCTCCAACTTCAAGGATTGAAACGTCGAATGTACCACCACCTAAGTCATAAACCATAACTTTGTGTTGATCAGTTTCTTTATCAATACCATAAGCCAATGCAGCCGCTGTTGGTTCGTTGATTATTCTTTTTACGTTTAATCCAGCAATCTTACCAGCGTTTTTAGTTGCTTGTCTTTGAGAGTCTGTAAAGTAAGCTGGAACAGTAATTACTGCTTCTGTAACTTCTTCTCCTAAATAACTTTCAGTGTCAGCTTTTAATTTTTGCAAAATCATTGCTGAAATTTCTTCTGGAGAATAATCTTTACCATCAATGTTTACTTTGTATTCAGTACCCATTTCTCTTTTAATTGATGTGATTGTTCTGTCTGGATTTGTAATTGCTTGTCTTTTTGCTGTTTCACCAACTAATCTTTCACCATCTTTAGTAAATGCTACGATTGATGGAGTAGTTCTATTACCTTCAGAGTTAGGAACTATAACAGATTCTCCACCTTCCATAACTGCTACTGCTGAATTTGTTGTACCTAAATCAATACCTATTACTTTACTCATTATAAAATCCTCCTTTTAGATTTTTATCTATATTTAAAATTCTTATTTACTAACTTTGACCATTGCAGGTCTGATGCATTTGTTATTCAAAATGTATCCTTTTTGGAATACTTCTATTATCATATCTGAACCCTTATCACTATCTTCAGTAATAACTGCATGATGGTAATTTGGATCAAATTTATCTGAACAATCTACTTCTTCCAACCCGAAATCTTTTAGTGATAATAGTAGGTTGTCTCTAATTAATTCAACACCGCTAGAGAACTCATCTTTTTCTTCCTTACTATCAATAGCTCTATCTAAATCATCTATTATAGGTAGAATTTTCAAAATTAAAGATTCGTTGGCTAATTCAATAGACTGTTGTCTTTCTCTATTTGTTCTATTCTTATAATTGATAAAATCCGCTTGTAATCTTTTTAAAGAGTCTTTTAAATCCTCTATTTCAGTATTTACAACTTCATCATTATCATTATCAACTTCTTCTTTTATTGGCTCATTTTCGTTTTTATTTAAATCTTCTTTTTCCAAGTTTTGATCTTCGTTTTTTAGCTCTTCAGAAGATTGACTTTGTTTCAAATTTTCTTCATTATCTTTCATAATAATCCCCCCTAATAATTAATCCATTAATTCTTCTAGATAATTTAAACATAGCTTCTATCGAAAGCTCATAATTCATTCTCATAGGAGCAACAATAGCTATAACACCTATGTTATTTTTATTGAAGAAATAAGAACTCTTAATGATTGTGTTTTCAACAAGTGATTGTTCATTATTTTCATTTCCTACTTTAATGTCCAAGAAATTATCTGAAGAATTCAAAATATTCACTATTTTGTCTTTGTCTTCAAGGTATTCTATTATGCTTTTGACTTTGTCTAAGTCGCTGTATTCACTATATTTGAAAATATTTGATAAACCTTCAACAGATACATACATTGAAGATAACTTATCTTTTTCATTTTCAATAATATCGGTAATTGCACCTTTAAAAAGATCATTATATTTATATTTTGAAGAAAATTCGTCTAAATTATTATAAACTTCATTTAGATTTTTCCCTAAAAAAAGTTTCTTCAATAGAAAATTAATCTTAATTAATTCATTTGATTCTATGACTTGTTCTGATGAAATCACAGTATGATTTAAATCACCAGAATCATATAACGTTAATAAAACATAATTATATTCGCTAATTGGAAGTAACTCTATGTGAGATAAATGCATCCTATCTGATTTTTTTAACATAGAAATAACTGGATACTGAGTTATCTCAGAAATGAATTGAGAAGAAGATTTAATTAATTTCTCTGGTTCAACAATTCTTTCATAAGGTTTTCTTATAGACATTAATGAAGAACTAGAATCGTCAGTTTTATAGAGTTTGTCTAGAATATAATCCACATACAATCTGAAAGCTTTTTGCGATGGAATTCTTCCTGATGAAATATGAGATTGAACTAAATATCCCAAATCTCCTAAGTCGCTCATTTCATTTCTGATTGTTGCTGGACTGAAACCTATATTATAATTCTTTGATAAAACTCGAGATCCTATTGGCTGAGCAGTCTTTATATAATTGTCTATAGTAGCGAGTAAGATATTAAATTTTCTTTGTGTTAAATTTCCATTCAAGACCTCACCTCTTTTTTTGTTAGCAACCTATTACCTTGAGTGATAATAAAATTATACACCACCATTTATAGCATGTCAAGTGTTATATCAAAATATCTACAAAAAAGCTATTTGACACAAAGAAACCACTATCTGTAAAGTTTATACGATCATTTTTATAAATTAATAATCCACTATCAACCCAGTTATCAATCATTTTTTTATTATTCTTATACAAATCTATATTAAACTTTTCCATGTACTCTATTAAATCTAATCCCTGTTTTAATCTCATATTAGTTATTATAAATTCAAATTCTTTTTTTTCTAAGTCAATTTCCTCCAAAAAACTGACCGGTTTTTCATTTTTTAAAATCCTTTTCTTATAATTAGGATAAAAGAATTCATTAGTATACCTTTTTTGATTTATATAGCCTGATGAAGATAAGCCAAACCCATAATACTCTTCATCTCTCCAATAAATTTTGTTGTGTTTTGATTCATAAGTATCTTTAGCAAAATTAGAAATTTCATAATGATTATAATTCTCTAAACCATTGCATATTTTTAAATACATTTCGTATTCAATATCTTCATTCCTATTTTTTTCGATGAACTTTTTATAAAATTTTGTCCCAGGTTCTAAAATCATGTTATACCATGATACATGAGTTGGATTTAATTTATTGATATATTTTAAGTCATTGTCTATAGATTCTAAAGTTTGTTTCGGAAATCCAAATATTAGATCAATAGAAATATTATCAATGTATTTAGAAATTATTTCAAAAGAATTTAAAACATGTGATATGTTATGACCTCTTCCTAAAAATTCATTGTATTCTTCATTGAAAGTTTGAACACCTAAAGATATTCTATCAATTCCAATGTTTTTGTAAGATTCTATTTTTTCTTTAGTAACGAATTCTGGATTACACTCTATTGTGAACTCTTTTAATTCCAAATCGAAACTGTCATTTAGAAGCTTATATACTTCTTCAATATATTTTGAATCAACTAGATTTGGCGTTCCTCCCCCTATATAAATCGTATCTATTTCACCAGTTAAATCTTGATACATTATTATTTCTTTTTTTAATAAGTTAAAGTATTCATCAATTCTTTGGTATTGTTTCGTCATTGTTGAAAAATCACAATAATTACACTTATAAGCACAAAAAGGTATGTGAATATAGATTCCTTTCATAACTCCTCCTATAAAAATAAGCCAAACTTTCGCTTGGCTTAATAAGTTTAATTTCCTTCGTCGTATTTTAAGACTGATAAGAATGCTTCTTGAGGAACATCTACGCTTCCGACAGACCTCATTCGCTTTTTACCTTCTTTTTGTTTTTCCAATAATTTTCTTTTTCTTGTTATATCTCCACCATAACATTTAGCAAGTACATCTTTTCTGTATGCTTTAATAGTTTCTCTTGCTATAATCTTATTACCTATAGCAGCTTGTACAGGTATTACAAATTGATGTCTTGGTATTTCATCTTTAAGTTTTGTTACTATTTTTCTAGCTCTTTCATAAGCTAAGTCTTCATGGACTATAATTGTTAAAGCGTCTACTTTTTCTGAATTAATCATAATTTCGAGTTTAATTAAATCTGATTTTTCATATCCTATTAACTCATAATCTAGTGATGCATATCCCCTCGTTTTAGATTTTAAAGCATCATAGAAATCATAAATAACTTCATTAAGAGGCAATTTATATTTTATAGTTACTCTTTTTTCATCCAGATATGTCATATCCAAGAAAGTTCCTCTTTTGCCTTGGCAAAGTTCCATAATAACACCTACATAATCAGTTGGTGTCATTATTTCTGCATGAACTACAGGCTCTTCAACATAGTCAATTTCTGTTTCTCTAGGAAAGTTTGTAGGGTTTTGAATGTCCACAACCGTTCCATCTTTTTTATGAACTTTATAAATAACACTGGGTGCCGTAGCAATTATATCAAGGTCGAATTCTCTATCTAGTCTTTCTTGAATAATTTCCATGTGTAACAAACCTAAGAATCCACATCTCAAACCAAAACCTAGTGCAATAGATGTTTCATTTTCAAAAGTTAGCGCTGCATCATTAACTTGAAGTTTTTCTAGAGCATCTCTAACGGAATTGAAATCTTCACCTTCAGCCGGATAAATACCACAATATACCATCGGAGTGACTTGCTTGTAGCCTTCTAAAGGTTTGTCAACAGGGTTATGTTTATCTGTAATAGTATCTCCGACTCTGGCATCCTTTACATTTTTGATACTACAAACTACATATCCAACATCACCAGCACTGATTTTATCTGTGCTTATCATTCCAGAGGATGTGTAACCACACTCAGTAACTTCAAAAGACTTATTCGTAGACATCATCAATATTTCAGAACCAGGTTTTATACAACCATCGAAAACTCTAACATATACAACAACGCCTTTGTAAAAATCGTAATATGAATCAAATATCAACGCTTTTAGAGGTTTTTCTTCATCACCTATAGGGGCTGGAACGTTGTTAACAATATCTTCTAATACATCAACGATGTTTATACCTTCTTTTGCAGAAACAGCAGGAACATTTTCTGAATCTAATCCAATTATATCTTCGATTTCTTTTTTAGCGAATTCGATATCTGCACTTGGCAAATCTATTTTATTAATTACTGGTAAAATCTCCAAATTTTGATCAATAGCTAAATAAACATTTCCTAAAGTTTGTGCTTCTACACCCTGAGTAGCATCAACTATCAAAACGGCACCTTCACATGCTTTTAGAGATCTACTCACTTCATATGTAAAGTCAACGTGTCCTGGAGTATCTATTAAATTAAGATTATAAACATTACCATCCTTAGCTTTATAAAATAATTTTATAGCTTTTAATTTGATTGTTATTCCTCTCTCACGTTCTAAATCCATAGAATCTAAAACCTGTTCACTCATTTCCCTATGTGTTAGCATACCAGTTTCTTCAATCAATCTATCAGCTAACGTTGATTTTCCATGATCTATATGTGCTATTATTGAAAAATTTCTTATGTATTTCTTATCGTTATTCATTTATCTCTCCTATATCGAACCAATTTTATCAACAGGATATAGCCTAAAGAAAACAACGCCACTTATTGAGTCTTTATTGATAGGCCCGATATACCTGCTATCATTATATTTATCCAGTTCTCTATGATCATTTATTACAAAGTATTCATCATTATTTAAAACCCACTTATTATTATTTAATTTCTTAGATTGTTGCAATAAAATATAAGGCTCATAGATTCTATTTCCATTAACGAAAATATCATCATTAATGATTTCTACAGAATCTTTTGGCATAGCTATTACTCGAGCTATACATGATTCACTATTTTTTTCGTCATAATATTGAACTATATCAGATTTTTTGATATATCCAGTAATCTTATTTAATTTATTTATTAGAATAAAATCTCCCGAATTTAAAGTAGGACTCATATTTGATGATTTTAAAATTTGCATTTCTAAAATAAAAGTTTTTATCACAAAACATACTAATATAGCTATAAATATAGCAAATATTAAATTTGATAGTTTGCTATTTAAAAATTTCTTCATCTTATCACCATTCTTTACCAAACTATTATAACATAATTTCTAATTAATGTTCCAGTTCACTTGAAATAATTAAATGTATAGTGTATAATAATAACACTGTTCAAAAATGAAGGAGGGATATTATGGCAAATATTAAATCTGCAATTAAGAGAATTGATGTAACTAAACTTGAAACAGCTAGAAATAAATCAAAAAAATCTGCTATCAAAACTTTTATCAAAAAATTTGAAGCAGCTGTAGAAAAAAACGACAAAGAAGACGCTACTAAATTATTTAATTTAGCAACTAAAAAGATTGATCAAGCTGCAAGCAAAAACACAATTTCTAAAAATAGTGCAGCTAAGAAAATTAGCAGAATGGCTAAGGAATTGAACAAATTAGCATAGAAATAATGTAAAGGATCCATTACATTATTTAAAGGTTGAATTAAATTCAACCTTTATTTTTTTGCTAAAATTTCACAAATACAATTTTCAATAAAGTATTTTGAATTTAATGTATTAGTTTTTAAAGTAGTCTCGACTTCATACATTTTATGAATTGAGAATCTTAACTGATCATACCTCCAATTTTTAACAAAATTTTGAATTTTTTTTAATTCATAAGATGATATCTTTACCCTTTTTATAATTTCGTTTTGTGATGATTTTAACCTTTGAAGTTCTTTTATATATAAAAGGTTTCTGAATAGTCTTATTACCATATAAAGAGTTTTAAATGTATCCGAAGTATCAATAATAAGTAAATCTAAATAATAAATTGTCTTTGATAAATCTTTTGAACCTATTGAATCAGTTAAATCAAAAATGTTCTTATCATATTGATTTATTAGAGAATTCAAATCATGTTCGGTTATTTCATTTTTATCTAAATTCTTAAATTTATCTAATTCATTATTTACATCAATTAAAGTCTTATCCGAGTTTTTTATTAAATAAAGAGAATACTCAATAAAAATATTTACGATACTATTATTAATCTTCTTTCCCTTTAAATAATTAATAACATAAGCTTTCAATTGATTTCTGTTGAGTTTATTGAATTCAATATCCTCACCGTATGTTGTTATTTCCTTCAAAAATTTTGATTTAAATACACTACCATATGATGTAATAATAATTAAACTATATTCCGGAATTTCTTTCAGGTAAGGTAGTAATTTATTAATACTTTCTTTATTTTTCGTAATTCCTGTTTTGCTTAAATCTACATCATCAATCAAAATTAGTCTTTTATCACTAAACATTGGAATCGTTTCGGATGAATTATAGATTTTTTCAAATTCGTATAACTCACACTCATCAAAACTTTGAGCATTGTAGTGTTTTTTGATTAGCGATAAATATTCTTCTATATAAAACTTTTCGTCTCCATGCAACAAAATGACATTGGATAATAAATTATTATCTAATTTTTGTTTTGCCAATGAAAAATCCATTGTTAACTCCTCTATTTTTAAAGTATATCAATATAAAAATTGTAGTAATAATTGAATTTTGTTCTTTTATTAAGTAATTAAAAACTGAATATTTGTCCCTATTAGCTTTTATCGTATTAATAAATTTACTTGATACAATCTCAATGTTTCCATCTATATCAGTTCTTTTAATTGGAATATTTAGTTTATTTAAATTATCTAGTGTTTGATGATGTGGGTGTCCATAATCATTTCTTAGACCTACAGAAATAATAGATATTTTTGGATTAACCTTTTTTAAGAAATTTAAATCTGAACTGTTTTTACTTCCGTGATGGGAAATTTTCAACACATCAGATGTTATATCTTCATTTAAAATATTTCTTTCATATTCTCCAGAAATGTCTCCTGTAATTAGTAATGAAATATCATTAACATATACTTTGTAAACTATAGATTTATCGTTCTCTTCATCACTTATGGGTTTATCAATGACTTTGATATAAACATTTTCAATTTTTAGTAATTGATTATCTTGCAAATTTACGTAATGGTTATTTTGATTATACTTGATTTTTAATATTTTTTCTCCATTAGTTCTAGATAAAACTATTGGATTATATGATTTATTTATGTTTATTAAATTTTTACTATGATCTTCATCAAAATGTGTCAAGAATACATATTGAAGATTATTTAAACCTATTTTATGTAGATATTCCATCAAGTATATTCCAGATTTATCATCATCTTTATATGATCCACCAGTATCTATCATAAAACTTTTAAAATATTGTCTTACAAGCAAACAATCTCCTTGTCCAACATCTACAAAATTTATGGTAGTAATAGGATTAAATATATTTAAAATTATAGGTAGTACTATACTTAACATTAACATATTTCTTATTGTTTGTTTATTAAAGTCATTTAATGTATTGATATAGTGTCGATTATAAATTGAAAATATAGTCAAATAATATAATACAATCATTAAAATAGAAAAACTGATAAAAGTATGACTTTCTATGTTTAAATACTTAATTGTAATAAAAATATAACCTATAATTTTAAGAAACATCTTTATTAGTTGGACAAATATATAATTAATGACATTGGGTACTAAAAGTACAATGGCAGATAGTTGAATTATTAGTGTAAAAATCGGTAAAATAATAGTATTTCCTATTATAAACCCAAACGTATATTCATTAAAAAATCTTAATTGTACTGGCAATAATATTATATAGACCATAAAAGAAAGTAAAAAATAATTATAAAATTTCTTATTTTCTTTTTTAAATTTAGGATACAGATATATTATAGTAAAAGTTGCTAAAAAGGAAAATATAAAACCGACATCTAACAAATTATATGGATTTATAGTTAAAATTATCAATGCAGCCATTATTAAATTGTTTAAATTATACCAGTCAATTTGCATCTGATTAGACAGCTCTACTATTACTAGCATAATAAATGCCCTAAGTATAGATGATGGCAGACCAACAGCATATCCATAGAAGGCTATTAAAATTAAAACAATCCAAGAAATGATTTTTCTATTTAAATTAAAAATACCTAAAAATTTATTTAAAATAGTATAAAGGATTATGATATGTAGTCCACTTATCGCAAAAACATGACTGATACCCAGTGCTTTCACACTCTTTTCGTCCTCTTCATTAAGAAGGTTATAACCAGTAAATACTGATTTTAATATAGTCGATTCTTTTTCATTAAAATTTGAATCAAATTTATTGGTTATATGATTTAATATTGTACGTCTGGCTTTTAATAAATATGACTTAGATTTTCCTATTATTTGAGGATCTGCTTTACAGTAAAAATCTCCGTAAATATTATTTTTTAATAAATAAAATTTGTAATTGAACATATACGGATTACCGTTAGTATATGCTTTACTAACTTTTGATCTTATATTAACTATATCCCCAATCTCAAATTCTTTTTTTGTGGACAATAAAAATTTTACATTATTTTGATTTAGAACTTTTACAATATATTTTTTATTTGACCTATTCTTATTAATAACTACAGCACTGATATCTAAAAACTCATTATCTTGTATATTATTGTATTTGTAATTTATCATATTTAAATGACTAATAGTCAAGAATAATATTATTAGTGATATAACAAACTTTTTCTTATCTTTATAAAATATGTAACTTGTAGCAATAATATCAACGGCGATAAATATTGGATTAAAATATAAGTATAAAATTGTTGTTAAAATTATCTGTATCAAAATTACTGTAGTGATTAGCATATTGCACCTAATTAATAGGAATCACAGCAAAAGCTGTGATTCCTCTAATACCATTTATCTTATTTACTTAAATTATAAAAAGTTTTAATTCCATCATATATTGCTGTAGATTCTAACATATCTTCAATTCTTAATAGTTGATTGTATTTACAGATTCTGTCAGTTCTTGAAGTAGATCCAGTTTTTATTTGACCCGAATTAGTTGCAACAGCTATATCAGCAATTGTGGTATCTTCTGTTTCACCAGATCTATGAGATATAACGGCTGTGTAACCATGTCTTTTTGCTAGTTCAATTGCATCAAGTGTTTCAGTCAAAGTTCCAATTTGATTTAATTTGATTAAAATGGAGTTACAAACTCCCATTTCGATACCCTTTTGCAATCTTTTAACATTAGTTACAAATAAGTCATCTCCTACTAATTGGATTTTAGACCCTAATTCTTTAGTTAATTTTTTCCATCCATCCCAATCGTCTTCAGCTAAGCCGTCTTCTATAGAAATAATAGGATATTTTTCAACTAAGTTTTTATAATATTCAATCATTTCATCACTTGATCTAACTGCATTATCTCCAGCCATATTATACTTACCATCTTCATAGAATTCACTAGCTGCAGCATCTATCGCTATCATTACGTCTTTTCCAGGTTCATATCCTGCTTTTTTGATTGCTTCAACAATAGTTTGTAGTGCTTCTTCATTAGATCCTAGATTTGGAGCAAATCCACCTTCGTCGCCAACTGCTGTATTTAATTTTTTTGACTTTAACACATTCTTTAAATTATGGAATACTTCTGTACCAATTCTTAAAGATTCCTTGAAGTTTTCGCCACCTACTGGCATTATCATAAATTCTTGAATATCTACATTATTATCAGCGTGTTGTCCACCATTTAGTATGTTCATCATAGGTACTGGTAAAGTTTTGCCATTTACGCCACCAATATATTCAAATAATCTTTGACCATTTTCTTCAGCAGCAGCTTTAGCAACAGCTAAAGATACGCCTAAAATAGCATTAGCTCCAAGTCTAGATTTATTTTGAGTTCCATCTAATTCTATTAGAAAGTTATCAATTCCAACTTGATCGAACACATCCCAGCCAACTAATTCATCTGCTATTTCTAAATTAACATTATCAACAGCAGTTTCTACACCTTTTCCTAAAAATCTTTTTTCATCATTATCTCTTAATTCAACAGCCTCATGAACTCCTGTAGATGCTCCTGAGGGAACAATTGCAGATCCCATTGCTCCTGATTCAGTATAAACCTCAACTTCAACTGTTGGATTTCCTCTAGAATCTAAAACTTCTCTTGCATAAATATCAATTATTGAACTCATTATTTATTCTCCTTTATTTATTAAAGATTTTCCTGTCATTTCTGAAGGTTTTTCTATTTCCATTAATTCTAAAATTGTTGGTGCTATATCAGCTAAAATACCATTATTTAATTTTATATCTTTATCAGGATATTCTATGAATGGTACTGGATTGGTTGTATGTGCTGTAAATGGTCCACCTGTCATTTCATCAATTAAATATTCACTATTTCCGTGATCAGCAGTTACTAAAGCATGATATTTTCCGTTTTCATGAATAGCTTTTAATATATCAGACAAACATTTATCAACAGTTTCAACAGCTATCTTGTCTGCAGAAATAACCCCTGTATGTCCAACCATATCTGAATTTGCAAAATTTAATATAATTAAGTCATAAATATCCTTATTTATAACATCAACAACATTATTCTTTACTTCTATAGCACTCATTTCTGGTTTAAGATCATAAGTTGAAACTTTAGGTGATGGAACCAAAATTCTATCTTCATTCAAAAATTCTTGTTCTATGCCACCATTAAAGAAAAATGTTACATGTGCATATTTTTCAGTTTCAGCTATTCTTAATTGTTTTAATCCATTTTCTGAAATAATTTGTCCTAAAACATTATTATATTTTTGTTTTGGATAAGCTATTTGAACATTATTAATAGTTTTATCATATTCGGTCATTGTAACAAATGAAATATCTTTAAATTTTTGTCTAGAAAAACCATCGAAAAAATCATCTACAAAAGCTCTAGTAAGTTGTCGTGCTCTATCAGGTCTAAAGTTAAAGAAAATAAAGGAATCTCCATCTTCTACTTTAATTCCCATACTATTTTCATCAACTATTGCACATGGTTCTATAAATTCATCAGTAATATTTTTATCGTAACAATTTTGCAAATATTGTATAGGATTGTTAGCTATGTTACCTTCGCATTTTGTTATGCAATTATATGATTTTTCAACTCTATCCCATCTTTTATCCCTATCCATTGCATAATATCGACCACTAATAGAAGCAATTTTACCTACTCCAATTTCATTGATATCATCTTGTAATTTTGAAATATCAGTTTTAGCCGATGTTGGAGAAACGTCTCTACCGTCTGTGAAACAATGTATTGCAACATTTTGGAATTCAAGTTTTTTGCACATTTTTAAAATGGCGATTAAATGATCATAGTGTGAATGAACTCCACCAAAAGAAACAAGTCCCAATAAATGAAGTTTTTTATTTTGCTCTTTAGTCTTTAAAATAATATTTTTTAAAACTTCATTTTCATAGAATTTTTCATTTTCAATATCATTAGTGATTTTACTTAAATCCTGATATATTATTCTTCCAGAACCAATATTCATGTGTCCAACTTCGGAATTACCCATTTGACCAGCAGGAAGTCCTACTTCATTTCCAGAAGCAATTAATTGAGAATTTGGATATTCATCCATAAGTTTATCAAATGTTGGTGTATTTGCTAATTTTATTACATTTCCAGGATAATCCTTACCCAAACCCCAACCATCTAAGATTATAAGAATTAATTTATTTTTTTTATTTTTCATAATTAATTAGTTTAGAAAAACTTTCAGTATCTAAACTAGCCCCCCCAACTAATGCTCCGTCAATATCATCTTTAGACATTATCTCTGCTACATTTTCAGGTTTTACGCTGCCACCATATTGTATTCTCACTGAGTGTGCAAATTCTTCGCTATACATTTCTGTTAACAAATTCCTAATGAATTTACACATAGATTGTGCATCATCACTAGAAGCTGTTTTCCCAGTTCCAATAGCCCAAATTGGTTCATATGCAATCACGAGTTTAGAATACAATTCTTTTTCGGTTATTCCTTTTAAGTCGGATCTAATTTGATTTTCGACGACTTTTTCTTGGATTTTGTTTTCTCTTTGTTCTAAGTTTTCTCCACAACAAAGTATTGGTTTTAGATTATGACTTAAAGCTGCGATTATTTTTTTGTTCAATAATTCGTCATCTTCTTTAAATATAGTACGTCTTTCTGAATGGCCTATAATAACATAATCAATCCCTAAATCTTTTAGCATATTAGGAGAAATCTCTCCTGTAAAAGCACCACTGTCTTCGTAATACATGTTTTGTGCCCCAGTAGAAATATCGGTATCTTTTAATAATTCATTTAGTGTTTTCAAAGATGTGAATGGAGAAATGATGCAAGCTTCAACATTATCAGAAATTTCTAAACTTTTTAAATTATCTAAAAATTTTTTAGTTTCTGCATCTGTCATGTTCATTTTCCAATTTCCAGCGATTAAAGGTTTTCTCATAGCTCTATCTCTCATTAATACAATCAATTCCTGGTAAAACTTTTCCTTCTAGAAATTCTAAAGAAGCTCCTCCACCAGTTGAAACATGTGTTACCTTATCTTTATTGCCAGATTTTGCAATAGCTGATGCACTATCACCACCGCCTACGATAGTTATAGCATCTGAATTTACCAAAGAATTTGCAATTTTAAAAGTACCATTACTAAATTGCTTTATTTCAAAGACTCCCATCGGTCCATTCCATACAATTGTCTTAGATTTTTGTATCTCTTCATCAAATATTTTAACAGTTTTAGTTCCAATATCAAACCCAGCAATATCTTCTGTAAATTCGTCAATGCCTATTACTTTAGAATCAGCATCTTCAGTCATTTCTTTAGCTACAACAAAGTCTACTGGTAAGAATATTTTGACTCCTTTTTCTTGAGCTTTTTCCAATAACGATTTTGCCAAATCTAATTTGTCTTCTTCTATTAATGATTTACCAACATCTTTTCCTTGAGATTTAATAAAAGTAAAAGCCATAGCTCCACCTATTAGAATAGTATCAACCTTGTCTAATAGATTTTCAATCACACCTATTTTGTCGGAAACTTTTGCTCCACCTAAAATTGCTGTAAATGGTCGTTCCGGATCTTCAAGTGCTTTACCCATTATTTCAATTTCTTTTTGTACTAAAAATCCAACTGCACTTGGTAAGAATTTAGAAACACCAACATTAGAAGCATGTGCTCTATGGCTAGTTCCAAAAGCATCATTTACATAAATATCAGCTAATTTAGATAACTCTTTTGAAAATGCTTCATTATTTTTTTCTTCTTCTTTTCTATATCTTGTATTTTGAATCAACATAATTTCTTTAGGTTGCAAATGTTTACTTTCTTCAATGACAGAATCATCAACGACTTTTTCATTATCTACAAACTTTACTTCTTGTCCAAAAATTTCTGAAAGTTTTTGTGCAACAGGCTTTAAAGAAAACTCAGGTTTTGGCTCACCTTTTGGTCTTCCTAAATGGCTCATCAAAATTACTTTAGCATTATTATCAATCAAATATTTAATTGTTGGAATTGATGCTTCTATTCTATTAGTATCTGTTATTACTCCCTCTTTAATAGGAACATTAAAGTCCACTCTAACTAGTACTCTTTTATCTTCAACATTTAAATCATTTAGTGTTTTTTTATTCATAGATTAACCTTTCTTTGAAAAGAGTCGATTGCAAAAAATTACCATCGACTCTTAATTGTTTTATTATCTTGTAGCTATTATTTTTGCTAGATCAAAAACTCTTGAACTATAACCCCATTCATTATCATACCATGAAGCTATTTTAACCATGTTGCCTAAGGCATATGTCATATCTGCATCAAATATAGAACTTCTTTCATCCCCAATAATATCAGAAGATACTAATTGATCTTCAGAATATCCTAATATACCTTTCAATTCACCTTCACTAGCTTTTTTCATAGCGTTATTAATATCTTCTTTTGTAACCTCTTTACCTAAAATAACAGTCAAATCAGTGATAGATCCAGTAGGTGTTGGAACACGAACTGCTAGCCCTGTCATTTTCCCTTGTAAATGAGGAAGAACTTTTCCAACTGCTTTCGCAGCACCTGTAGTTGTTGGAATCATACTTAAAGCAGCTGCTCTTGCACGTCGTAAATCTTTGTGGTGAGCGTCTTGAATGTTTTGATCATTAGTATATGCGTGAATTGTTGTCATTAATCCTTTTTCAATTCCAAATTCATCATCTAAAACTTTCGCTACAGGAGCTAAGCAATTAGTTGTGCAGGATGCATTTGAAATAATATCATCATTTTCTGGATCATATTCCTTATCATTTACTCCTACTACTATCATTTTTACATCATCTTTACCAGGAGCAGTTAATAAAACTTTTTTTGCGCCGGCTTTAATGTGTTTTGATAAACCTTCTTTGTCTTTAAAAGCACCTGTAGAATCTATAACTAAATCAACACCCAATTCTTTCCATGGTAATTCTTCAGGGTTCCTGCTGTTAACAACAGTTATTTCCTTATCACCAATTTTAATTTTGTCATCTGCTATAACTTCTACATCTTTGTCAAATGTACGATAAATTGAATCAAATTTTAGAAGATGAGCATTCGTTTTTAAATCACTAGTGATATTCAATGCCACTAATTCAAGATCAGGGTCATTTTTTTGAATTAAAATTCTTGTTACATCTCTACCTATTCTTCCAAATCCACTAATTGCTACTTTCATTTAATCCTCCTTGAAAAATTTCATAATACATACTCTTATTATATACCCGATTAATAATTTTTTTAATCTAATACTATACCTCAATATGAAGCGTATAGTTAGATATATTTGTACAATGGTCAGATATTCTTTCTAAGTTTGATAGAATATCCAAGAAATTAACACCAATTGTAGAATCACACTCATTGTTATTAATTCTTTTAATATGATTATGTCTATATTTTTTTTCTAAAAAGTCAACATTATTTTCAATATTTGCGACTTTTGAAGCCAAAGATTGGTCGTTATTTTTAAATGCCATAGTTGAATCTACTATTGCATTTTCAACGTTAGTATATAAATCCTTATATTCATCTATAGCTACCTTACTAAATTCCTTTTCTTCATTTAATATTAATGTTATAATTCCACAAATATTTTCAACATGATCTCCAATTCTTTCGAGGTCATTAAGCATATCTTGCATTATAAATATTTGAGTATGTTCTTCATCAGAAATTGATTTATTAGATAATTTTACTAAATATTCAACTATATGTTTTTCTAAATTATTAATCCTTTTTTCTTCATTTAGAATTTTAGTACGGAGCTTTTTATTACCTGTCATAAAATACTCATCTACATTTTTAAAATTTTGATATACAATATCACTCATTCTAATCACTTCTAGTCTTGCTTGCTCTACGGCAATAGAAGGAGTTTCTAAAATTCTATCATCTAAATATTGTAAGTCTTTAGCATGTTCTTCTCCTGGAACGATTTTCATCGCAGCTTTAACCAAAAAGTTAGAAACAGGTAATTGTATAGCAACATTAACAATATTAAATAAAGTGTGATAATTTGCTATTTGTCTCGAAACATTTAATGGTGTTAACATGTATACAATATTCTGCATCAATTTATTCAAGAATAAAAGTACTATTATAGTACCAACAGCATTAAATAATAAATGTATAATAGCAGCTCTTTTGGCATTTTTACCCGCACCTATAGATGAAATTAGAGCAGTAGTTGTAGTACCAATGTTTCCACCTAATAATAAAGGGGCTGCTTGATTTATCGTAAGTAAACCTTGCTTACCTAAAGCTTGAATTAAACCAATGGAAGCAGAAGATGATTGTACTGCAGTTGTCAAAAAGAATCCAACAAAAACCCCAATGATTGGTGAATTTAATTTTAACAAAGCATTTTTAAACCATAATTCTTTTGACAATGGATTTAATCCATCACCCATAGTATTCATTCCTATAAAAATTAACCCCAAGCCAACAAATACTTCTCCTAAATTCTTTTTTCTATCGTCTTTTGCACTCATATATAAAATAACACCAAAAGCTACAATTAAAGGAGCATATTTCGAAACATCAAATGCTATAATTTGAGCAGTAATTGTAGTACCAACGTTAGCGCCAATTATTACCCCTACCGCTTGGCTCAAAGGCATAATTCCTGCATTTACAAAACCTACAACCATTACTGTAGTTGCAGATGATGATTGTATAACCATTGTAACAACTATTCCTAGAAGTACGCCTATATATTTATTTCTAGTTAAAGATCCTACAATTTTCTTTAATTTATTACCTGACGATTTCTGAAGTCCTTCTCCCATGATTGTCATACCAAACAAAAATAGAGCTAAACCACCTAAAACCGGAGTTAAAATTTCCATAAAACCTCCTACTTTAATCCTGGAAAATCTATTTGTCTTAATGCTTCAAACAAAACTATATTACAAGAATTTGCTAAATTTAATGATCTATCAATTTCCATATTCATTGGAATTTTTATAGAATGATCTTTATGCTCATTTACCAAATCTTTATCTATACCTGAGGATTCCTTACCAAATACAAAAAAATCTCCATCTTGATATTCAACTTCATGATAATATTTAGTTGCAAAAGTTTCAACATAAAAAACTCTCTTATTTCCCTTTATGTACTCTAAAAATTCATCCATATCATCATGAATAACCAAATCAACTTTATTCCAATAATCCATTCCAGATCTTTTCAATAATTTATCATCTAGTCTAAAACTAAATGGCCTAACTAGGTGTAATCTGGAATTTGTTAAGACACATGTCCTTCCAATATTGCCTGTATTTGAAGGTTTTTCAGGTTCTAAAAGAACAATATTTAACATATCCACCTCTTTACGATTGTTTAACGATTATTTAATATTCCCATAAAAATATACCATAAAATATAGAGTATTTCAATTTTAAAAAACAACAAAAATATTTTCATAGAAAAAGACCATCAAACTTAAAGTCTGATGGTCTTAGAACTATAGATATTTTTTTATTTTTTCTACTATTTTGTCGGTAGTGAAACCAAAATGTTCCATGATTTTATTACCAGGTGCACTCATTCCAAATTCATCTATCCCAATGTTAAGACCATTAAGCCCAGTGTATTTTTGCCATCCATATGTTGATAAACATTCTATACTAACTCGTTTTTCGACATCTTTTGGAATAACAAAGTCTTTGTATTCTTGATCTTGTTGATCAAAAATTTCTTGACACATCATTGACACAACTTGGGCTTTGATTCCTTCTTTTTCAAGTATTTCACTAGCATCTAAAGCTAATTTAACTTCAGAACCAGTAGCTATAATAACTAAATCTGGAGATTCTTGCTTTTTAAGAACATATCCACCTTTTAAAGCATCTTTGTTAGTTTCTTTCAAGTTAACTAGTTTTTGTCTTGATAAAACTAATGCACTTGGAGTTTCTTTATTTTCTAATGCTATTTTATAGGCCATAGAAGTTTCAAAACCATCAGCAGGTCTTAGAGTATTAAGATTAGGAATAGTTCTTAACATCGCCAACTGTTCAATTGGTTCATGCGTAGGACCATCTTCTCCTACTCCAATTGAGTCATGAGTTAATATATATATTACTTGTCTTTTCATTAAAGCCGACAATCTCATTGCTGGTTTTAAATAATCAGAGAAAATCATGAAAGTAGCACAATAAGGAATCAAACCACCATATAAGCTAATACCGTTTGTAATAGCTGCCATCGCATGTTCCCTTACTCCAAATTGTAAATTTCTTCCACTCCTATTTGTTTGAGAAAATACATCTAATCCATTCATAAATGTTTTATTTGAAGGAGCTAAGTCTGCAGAGCCTCCAATAATATTTAGTTGCTTATCTTTCAATCTATTTAATAAAATATGTGAGTAAGATCTAGTAGCATCATCTTTTTCGAAGCTAGTAAATTCTTCTGAAGTTAAATAGTCTTCATCGATATCTTTAGACAAAAACTTCATTAGCTTTTCGTAAAGATCTTTATGAGTTTGTTTGTAGTCTTCAAACATGCTTTCCCATTCAGAATAGTACTTTTCTTTTTCTTTTGAGGATTTTTCAAATAAATCTTTTACTTCTTTAGGTATATAAAATTCTTGATCAAAGTCTAAACCTAATTTTTCTTTCAAGCTAGGAATATTCTCTTTTCCAATTGGGGCTCCGTGCGCTTTTGCGCTTCCTTCAACAACACTTCCATAACCAATCTTTGTTTTTATTTCAATAAATGATGGTTTGTCTGTTGTTTTTGCAATTTCGATAGTTTCTCTTATTTTTTCAATATCATTTCCATCTTCTACAAAATAAGTGTCCCACCCTAAAGCTTCATATCTAGCTCTAACATTTTCAGAGAAAATATTCTTAGTATCACCTTCAATTGTTATATTGTTAGAATCATATAAACAAATCAATTTCGATAACTTCAATGACCCTGCAATTGAGCTAGACTCGTTTGTTATTCCTTCTTGAAGGCAACCATCACCAACAATTGTATAAGTATAATTATCAAAAATTTTGTGATTTTCAGTGTTAAATTGACTTGCCATATATTCTTGAGCAATTGCCATCCCAACAGCCATACTTAATCCTTGTCCCAAAGGACCTGTTGTAGCGTCTATACCTTTTGTATGCAAATATTCTGGATGTCCTGGTGTTAAACTGTTATATTGTCTAAATTCCTTTAAATCATCTAAAGTTATTCCAAATCCAAATAAATGTAAAAGTGAATAAAGCATTGCTGAACCATGACCAGCTGATAAAATAAATCTATCTCTGTTTATCCAATCGCTGTGTTCTGGTGAAAAATGCATTATATCGTTAAATAATGTAAATGTCATAGGACTCGCTCCTAAAGGAAGTCCAGGGTGGCCTGAATTTGCTTTTTGAATCATTTCTACTGATAATAATCTAATAGTGTTAATAGCTAATTGTTTATTGTCCATATCATTCTCCTCTTTAAAATTCCAATGTTATTATATCACATTATTCTTATTACTTTAATGAGTATTTGCTACCTATATCAACTACAATTCCTAATAATTCCATTTTTGTAAGACTCATAAGTACATCAGAAATATCTTCGTTTAGTTTTAATGAAATTTCATCTGGTGAATTGGAATTAACTTTCAACAAATTGAAAATCTTATTTTCTAATTCGTTCAGATCAAAACTGAGTTGTGGTTTTTCTATATATTTTGATTGAAATTGCGGGATTTGAGTAATAATATCTAAAACATCAGTCAATAAATATGCTCCATCCTTAATTAACTGATTAGTTCCAGTTGAATAGACCGAGTTAATGTTTCCTGGTACAGCAAAAATATCTCTTCCTTGAGATAATGCGTAAGAAGAAGTAATCAATGTTCCACTTTTTTCTTTTGCTTCTATTACAACAGTTGCCAGTGATAAACCAGATATTATTCTATTTCTAAATGGGAAATTATATGGTAAAGGAGCGATTCCAAATGGATATTCACTCATAATTACCCCATTATGTGAATTAATCATATCTTGAAAAACTCTGTAATTACTTCTTGGATAAATTTGGTCTATTCCACAGCCTAAAACGCCAATTGTTTTATTATTATTTTCTAGCGCCGTTTGATGAGAAATTTTATCAATTCCAAGGGCTAATCCACTAACAACAGGTATTTTATATTGAGAAATTTCTGAAACAAATTTTTTGCAGGCATAAGATCCATATTGACTACACTTCCTAGCTCCAACAAAAGAAATACAATTATCAAATTCTTCAGTTAAATCGCCTTTATAATACAATGTATATGGTGCATCATCTATTTCAAGTAATTTTTTCGGATATTTTGAATCACCATATGTAGTAAATTTTATACTGTTTTTCCATAATTTTTCTTTATACAAATTTATATCGAATTTTTTCATATTTTTTAGAATAAATTCGTAAATTTTAGGATCTACTTCTAAAAGTTTTTTTGCATTATCGTAGATAATATCATCTAATGTATTATAGTTTTCAATAATTGGACTTATCCAATTATAATTCGTGTTTAAACTACTCAAAAATAATAATAAATCTGAATCCATAATTTACCCCTTTTCTTTACATATAGAATACCATTAATATTTATTTTTTTACAATAAAACCTGCTAACAAAAGTCAAGCATAACCTGAAATTAATTTCAGGTTATTTGATTATTTGAGTAATTAAATTAGTGCATGGCAAACAAACCGAGTGTAATCAATCGGCTTTTTTAGTGTAATTTAAGATTTTATGCTACTTTCAATTCTTGTTTTTGGGCTTTTGATTCCATAACTCTTGCATAGTAGATTCTTAAGAATTTGTTTAATCCTGCAAATTTACATACTTTTTTGGCTTTTCCTTCTTTTTCTTTTTTTATCATGTACTTATATATTTCATTTTCTGCTTTTTTATCACTCATCATACATTTTATTGCCTGGTAGCCTACTTTTCTTAGTATTGCGTTTCCTCTTTTACTTATTTTTCTTTGATCTGCTTTAAAGTTTCCTGATTCATATGGTGGTGCGTCTATTCCTATAAAGGATATTAGGCTTTTTTTGTTTTTAAATTTTGATAGGTCGCCAAATTCTGCTACTATTTGTACTGCTAATTTTTCTGATATTCCTGAGAATTTTTTTGCTTATTGATATTCTTCTAAGGGCTCGGATATTTCTATCATTTGTGATAAAATTCTATTTAGAATCTGATTTATTTGTTTTATCAGATTTATTCCTTCTCTGATATTTGTTTCTATTTTTGTGTTATGGGAAGGTTGTGTTGAGATACTATCCTCTGCTAATTGGTAAATGGCTTTTGCTTTGTTTGCATTTGGATGGTATCTCTTTTCTTTTGCCCACCTTTTATATTCTTCTATAAATTCTTCTTCTGTTTTTTCTAATACTAGGTCTTTATGCCACCATTTTTCTAAAAAGTCTAAGAGTTTGTCTTTTGAAAAGTCTCCTGAATTATGTAGTATTAGTTTTTTTATGCCTGGAAATGTTTGATGTATTGTTTGATCTATGTAGTTCATTTGATCGATTCTTAGCTCCATGTAATGTTGGTAGTTTCTGTTTATTTCTTTTAAGACTCTGTAGTTTTCTTCATCTACTTGTATTCTTCTAATTCTTTCCAATACATTAGTCCATATTCTGCTATTTGTTTTGCATCCATCTTGTCATTTTTTGCTTTTCTAAAGTTTAATGCTCGACAATATTGTTTCATTTTTAATGGATTTATTACTGTTACAAAGTATCCTCTATCTTTTAATTCATAAAGTATTGGTAGATGATATTTTCCTGTTGCTTCCATTGTTATTTTTACTTCTTCTTTTAATTTTTCTAGTTTCTCTATTAATTCTTCTACTTTTGTTTTTTTTAGAGAAACATCAAAGGGTTTCCAAATTATTTTGTTCCCTTGTTCTAATGCACAAACTGTTATTTTTTCTTTTGATATGTCTATTCCTACAGATATCATAATTTCCCTTCTTTCTTATTATTTTGTAGTTTCTACCTGCACCATTACACTCTTTTGAGCTTGTGACACGGACGTTTTGCCCAACCTGCTTAACCGAATATGAATAATGAAAAGGTAGTTGACAGTTTTATTGGCGGATGTTTCAACCCTAAAAGCGACTCGTCATACTACATCTTCATTATACAAAAATAGTGCAAGATAGGAATTACTTCCTTTCTTACACTATTTATGGTACTAAAAAGTCGACTATTATAAAATAATCGACTAATTTTTAATAGATTACAACTGGCATTCCATTTTCAGCCGAATTGAAAATTGTACGAACATGATTTATAGGAGTATTTATACAACCATGACTTCCAGCACCATTAAAGATTTGTCCACCGTAGGCGGCCCTTCCCTTTGTATCGTGAATTCCTACACCAGTATAGTCAATTTGCATCCAATAATCTACATGAACTTTATATTTTGATCCGTCTGGATTAAATCCTCTTAAAAATCTATCAGTTTCTTTTGACCAAATTTCAAATAAGCCTGTTGGTGTTTCGTGGTCAATTGATGGATCTCCTGTAACAACAGGTGTGTCTAATACTAGTTTACCATCTTTAAAATACCACAAATGTTGTGCTCCCAAGCTTATTTCAATATAGCTTTTTCCAAGAACTCCATTATTTCGGCTTCTTCTGCTATATACTAAATCACTATCTATGGTTTTACCGTTTTTTAAAGCATCTGTAATCATAGCTACTGTTTGTTTTTTGTTAATTTCATTTCCAAAAACTTTTGCTTTAACTTTTATGGATTTACCATTATGAGTTGTAAAATCAAAATCTTTTCCAACAACTTCGAATTTTTCTTTTAAATCATCTACAAAAATTCTAACTTTTTTATCTTCGAATTTGTAGTTTTCATCCAAAAAAATAGAGTTATCTTCAATTTTTTGCGATTCACCATTTGGCAACTTTAAGGTAATTGAAGCTTTTGCAATGTTTTCTAGTTCTTTTTTATTCGGTTCTAATTTTTTTTTAGTAACTTGAGGGTTAATATATTCAGAAGACAAAGTAATCTCATCCTTATGTTCATTAAACCCTTTTATTACAGATTCATAAACTTTTTCCAAGTCCAGTTTATTACCAAATTCTTCAGGCTTAATTATAGCCTTTTTATTTTCAAAAGTTAATTGTGCATTTTTAGGTTCTTTTATATTTTTAAATAACTCACTATTTTTTATAGTTTTCTTCAATTTTGCTGAATCTACACTTTTTTTAACTTTCACATCAGTTTCTATTCCTTTAATTAATTCAACAGGCCATAAAAAACCATGTTGAACATAAGTTTGATTCTCTAATGCAACTTGTTTTAACCCAGATTGTGAATTGTTTAATGTCACTGTTTTATTATCTCTTCCAATGATTGATGTAGTTTGTTCATCAAAAATATTCTTTACATCAGAAATTTTCCTTAATCCTAAACTTTCTCCATTAATCTTTGCATTTGGATAAGTCATGAAACTAAAAAATATTGAGATTAATATATAAACACCTAAAAGAATAGAAACTACCCAAATCCATGAATGTTTTTGACTTGATTCTTTTAGTTTGTAAATACTATTATTTTTTGAAGACTCATTGCTAACTTCATCATTTATTTTGTCTTCTTTTTTTTGTAAATCATTTTTCAAATTATCACCTACTATTTATTATTCCTGTATTTAAAATCATATCATAAATCCATTAGCATAGTAAATATTTATATTAAATTACATTGTTTCTATACTCTGTTTTTATTATACATTGTCGAATTTTTGAATAAAATATCAAAGATTTACTTTAAAATTGTAAAAAATGATGTATAATTAAATTGATAATACTAAAAAGGGGTGAATTATGGAAATAATTAATCTGGTAGTTTTATCTGATTCTACCGGGGACACAGGTGATCAAATAGCTCGAGCAGCTCTAGCCCAATTTGATATTACTTGTGAAAATGCAAAATTTCACTTATTTGGACATATCCGATCTATTGAGCATCTCAATTCTACTTTGAAGAAATGTTTAGAAATGGATAATATTATTATATATTATAGTTTAGTTCAAGAAAGTTTAATTGATAGCTTAAAAAAATTCTGTGATATGAATAATCTTATATCAGTAGATATTTTGACACCGTCAATTGTGGCTATTCAACGATTAACCAAACGATCTCCAGCTACAGACCCTGGAGCTTTGAGAAAGCTAGATGAACATTATTTTAAAAGGATAGACGCAATAGAATTTGCTGTAAGATATGATGATGGAAAAGATCCAAGAGGAGTCGCTAGAGCTGATATAACGATTATTGGTGTTTCTAGAACTTCGAAAACACCATTATCTATGTATCTTGCAAATAAGCATTACAAAGTTTGCAATATTCCACTTGTACCAGAGTCACCAGTCCCAAAGGAACTTTTTGAAATTGAACCAAAAAGAGTCATCGGTCTTACTAACTCTCCTGATAAGCTAAACAAAATCAGAAAAGAAAGACTAAAATCTATGGGATTGCCAACTGAAAGTACATACTCTGATTTGGGTAGAATACTTGACGAATTAGATTATGCTGAGAAGGTAATGAAGAAAATCGGATGTCCTATCATAAACGTTTCTGACAGAGCAATTGAAGAAACGGCAGAAGTTATTATCAGACATCTAAAAAAAATGAATGATTAAAAAGGAGTTTTTTAAATGACAGAAAAATATGTTTACAGTTTTAAAGAAGGTAATAAAGACATGCGAAGCCTTCTTGGTGGAAAAGGTGCCAACTTAGCCGAAATGACTAATATGGATATACCTGTTCCAACAGGATTTACTATTACTACTGAAGCTTGTAACAAATTTTATCAAGAAGACGAAAAATTATGGGATGGATTATTTGAAGAAATCAAATCTCATATTGAAGAAACAGAAAAAGAATTAAACAAGAAATTTTCCGATGAAGAAAATCCTCTACTGTTTTCTGTTCGTTCTGGCGCTGTAATATCTATGCCAGGTATGATGGACACAATCTTAAACCTAGGTTTAAATGATAAATCTGTTATCGGTTTAGCCAAATCAACTAATAACGAAAGATTTGCTTATGATTCTTATAGAAGATTTATTCAAATGTTTTCAGATGTTGCAAGGGAAATTCCTAAAGTATTATTTGAAAACGAATTAGATAAAATAAAAGAAGAAAAAAACGTTACAGATGATACAGATCTTGATAGCGAAGATTTAAAGAAAATTGTTGAAAAATTCAAAGAAATCTACAAAGAAGAAATGGGCGAAGATTTTCCACAAGACCCTATCGATCAATTGAGATATGCAATAGAAGCTGTTTTTAGATCTTGGAATAATCCTAGAGCCAAAATTTATAGACAATTAAACGGCATCGATGATAAATTAGGTACTGCAGTGAACATTCAATCAATGGTATTCGGTAACATGGGAAATACATCTGGAACAGGTGTTGCATTCTCAAGAAACCCTGCAACTGGTGAAAATAAATTATTTGGTGAATTTTTAATGAATGCACAAGGCGAAGATGTTGTTGCTGGTATAAGAACTCCTCAGCCAATCAGTCAATTACAAGACGTTATGCCTGAAGTATATGAACAATTCCATTCTATAACTAAAAGATTAGAAGAACATTACAGAGATATGCAAGATTTGGAATTCACAATTGAAAATTCTAAATTATATTTACTTCAAACTAGAAACGGAAAAAGAACTGCTATCAGCGCACTAAATGTCGCAGTAGATCAAGTAAATGAAGGTTTAATTTCAAAAGAAGAAGCTATTTTAAGAATTGAACCAAATAGTTTAAATCAACTCCTACACCCTACTTTTGATCAAAAAGAATTAGAAAATGCTGAAGTTATTACAAAAGGTTTAGCTGCTTCACCTGGAGCAGCTAGTGGTCACGTTTATTTTAGTGCTGAAGATTGTAAAACAGCTGCATCTAATGGCATTAAATCAATATTAGTTCGTCAAGAAACATCTCCTGAAGATATTGAAGGTATGATTAAAGCCGAAGGTATATTAACTGCAAGAGGAGGTATGACATCTCACGCTGCAGTAGTTGCACGTGGAATGGGTGCATGCTGTGTAGCAGGTGCTAGTGAAATAAGAGTAGACGAAGAGAACAAAGTAATCAGAGGTAAAAACATCGAAATCAAAGAAGGAGATTTGATTTCATTAGATGGTAGCACCGGATATGTTTATAAAGGAGAAATTTCTAAAGTAAGTCCAGAACTTACTGGTAACTTTGCCCAATTTATGCAATGGGTTGATGAAATTAAAAGATTAGGTGTAAAAACTAATGCAGATACTCCAAAAGATGCACATCAAGCAAAAGAATTTGGTGCTGAAGGAATAGGATTAACAAGAACTGAGCACATGTTCTTCAACGAAGAAAGAATTCCAATCGTTAGACAAATGATTCTCTCAAACACTACCGAAAGAAGACAAAAAGCTCTTGATAAATTAAGACCTTTCCAAGAAGAAGACTTTTACAACATTTACAAAGAAATGGGAGATTTATCAGTTACTATCAGACTTTTAGATCCACCACTTCATGAATTCTTACCAAAAGAAAAACATGACATTGAAGAATTAGCGAAAGAAATGGATTTAACTTACGATGAAGTAAATGATATTATTTTAGAACTTCACGAAGTAAACCCAATGCTTGGACACAGAGGTTGTAGATTAGCTGTAACTTATCCAGAAATTTATAGAATGCAAGTAAGAGCAATTATTAGTGCTGCTCTAAAAGTTAAAAAAGAAACTTCACATGAAATAGTTCCTCAAATTATGATTCCGCTTGTTGGAGAAAAGAGAGAATTAAAATACGTTAAGGATCAAATAATTGAAGAAATCAATCAAGTATTTGAAGAAACAAATCAAAAACTAGATTATGAAATTGGTACTATGATTGAAATACCAAGAGCTTGTTTAATGGCTGATGAAATTGCCGAAGAAGCTGACTTCTTCAGTTTTGGTACAAATGACTTAACTCAAATGTCATTCGGTTTCTCAAGAGATGATGCTGGTAAGTTCTTATCAGAATATAAAGAAAAGAAAATCTACTCAAGAAGTCCATTTGAAAGATTAGACCAAGAAGGTGTTGGTCAGCTAATCAAAATTGCTATTGAAAGATGTAAATCTTCAAATCCTGATTTGCACGTAGGTATTTGCGGTGAACATGGTGGAGATCCTGAAAGTGTTGAATTCTGTCACAGAATTGGATTAGATTATGTATCTTGTTCCCCATACAGAGTTCCAATCGCAAGATTAGCAGCAGCTCAAGCAGCAGCAAGAGAAAAATTAAAATAATTAGGTTAACTAGATAGAGTAAACATGTTTACTCTATCTTTTTTTGATTTCTATTAACTTATTATAGAAACAATTTGTGGTATAATGTATGAAGTTAAGGAAGTGATAAAATGGCTTACGAAATGATTACACTTAGTAGTGAAGAACATGATAATTTTGTTAAAAACCATAAATATGGAGAATTAAATCAAATATATAAATGGCAATTTGTAAAAAAAGGATGGATTGGAAAAAATATTGGAATAAAAAAAGATGGGAATTTAGTGGGTGCTTGCCTAATCTTGTTGAAAAAATTGCCAATTCTTCCCTATTATTTTGCTTATGCTCCTAAAGGACCTGTAATTGATTATGAAAATAGTGAGGATTTGAAAGCAACTATAGATATCTTGAAAGATTTCTGCAAAAAACATAAAGTATTTTCTTTAAAATTCGATCCTCAAGTTTCAGTAAAACTCGAAGGATTAATAGATCAACTAAAAGAATTAGGATGCTATCACCACGGTTTAAAAAAAGGATTAGAGTACAATCAACCTAGATATTATATGATTACTGATATTGGTAAGTCTGAAAAAGAAGTTATGAATTCTTTTCAATCGAGAACTAGAAGTGTAATAAAAAAATCATTAAAAAATGGACTTGAATGTAAAAGATGTGATAAAACTGAATTATCCAAGTTTTCAAAATTAATGGAAATAACTGCAAAAAGAGATGAATTTAATCATAGAAGTTATGAGTATTTTGAAAATTTGTATGATGTTTTAGGTCCTGATGATGATTGTGAACTTTACCTGACGAAGTTAATTCCTTCAACTGTAAAAAAATCCAATGAAGATGAATTAAGTCAAATTGATAAGCAAGAAACTAAAACAAAAAATAAATTAGAAAAAGATATCAGTGAAGAAAAAAAGAAAAACTTTTTAAATGAATTAGAAGTTTTAGACAATAGAAGAAAAAGGTGCGAAGATCTTATTAGGCAAATGAATGAATATATTGATAATGGTGTTAATGAAATTGTACTCTCAGGAGCTTTGCTTACATTTTGTGGCAAAAAATCATATTACCTTTATGGTGCATCTTCCAATGATTTTAGAGATTTAAGCCCTAATTATTTAATGCAATGGACTATGATGAAAAGAGCTATGGAAAAAGGATGTACATCTTATGATTTTGGTGGAGTATCTGGATATACTCCAGATGATAATGTCGAAGATCACGAGGCTGGATTGTATGAATTCAAAAAAAGATTTGGCACAGAAATGCTTGCTACAATTGGAGAATTTGATATAGTATTCAAACAATTTATTAATAAATTGTTTGAATTTGCATTGAAACATAAATAATAAGAAACCTAGGATTTAATATAAAGTAAATCCTAGGTATTTTTTTAATCTAATAGATATTTTAATTTGTTTTTGTAAACTTTTGTGTAGAATATTATAAAAAGGCTTATCCCTTTGCAAATAACAAGTGAAGATATAATCACCCAAATCCATTCAATTCTTAAATTACTATACATAACTAAAACAGACAATGGGATTCTTATAAAATTAAATACTATTCCATTAATTGATGGATACTTAGTTAAAGAAATTCCATTTAAGAATCCTGTTGTAGCTATTTCTACACACATAAATATTTCTGATATCGACAGTATTCTTAAATATACTACTCCTATACTTAAAGTTGAAGGTTCATCTGGAATAAACAGCTTAAATAGTTGAGGTGCAAATGTAAATAAAAATACGGTCGTGAATATTCCTATTCCTATGCAAATCTTCATCCCCTTCTTATATCCTTCCATTACTCTTGAATAGTTTTTAGCGCCATTATTTTGCGCAATAAAAGTAGATAGCGCAACGCTAAACCCACCCACTGTTAACCATGTAATTGATTCTATCTGATTTCCAATTTTTTGGGCCGCTATGGCTTCTTTACCCCAGTGAGCTATAATAGCTGCCATAATTATAGAAAACGTCGCAAAAAGGCACTCCTGTAACGCTATAGGAAATCCTAAATCAAAAAGTCTCTTTGCATAAATTAAATGCATTTTTTCTTTCAAGTATTTGAAATATTCAAATCTAACTATCATAAACATAATACATGCTGACATTTGAGCGATAAAAGTGGCAAGGGCGGCCCCTTTTATTCCCATTGGGTTTATAAAACCAAATCCAAATATCAAAACAGGGTCTAACACTATATTAATTCCTAAAGCAATTGTGTTTATTATAAAAGGAATTTTACTTTCCCCTTGTCCATTTAATATTCCTGTTAGAACTGGATTTATGAAGTTAAAAAATATTGAAGCTACAAAAAATCCGTAATACTCAAATGCTAGTTTTGTGACCGATTCATCCAGATTAAAGAAATGTATTATTTGTACTTTAAATAAAATCATTAATAAAATAAATACAAATCCAACTATTAATGCAAATTTTATCGCATTAGATATGTATTTTTGTACAGAATCCATATCCTTTTTACCAATGCAATCTGCTACAGATATTTGTGCACCTACGCTTAACATCATACATATCGCATAACTCAACCATCCAAAAAACCCTACAGTTCCAGCCGCAGCTACTGATTCTATAGACAATCTTCCCAACCAAAATAAGTCCATCAGATTATAACTCATCTGTATAAAAGATGTTGCCATAATTGGTAATGATAAGCTTATTAATTCCTTATAAATATTACCTTCAGTAAGATTTCTAGTTTTCAATTAACACCATCCTTTATATATTATCTCTTAATTTTATCAAGTCTTCTTTAGTAAAATTGTATTTTTCATGGCAAAAATCACATACCAATTCAGCCTTTCCATCCTCTTCAATCAATTCATTTAACGTTTCTTTACCTAATGAAATCAAAGATCTTTCAACTCTATCTCTATTGCAATCACATAAATATTTTACTTCTTTTTCACCCAATAATTTTAAATCAAAGTCTGCAAAAAATTGATTTAAAACGTCAAAAGGATTTTCATGATTTACAAATAGAGAAGAAATTGGTGGGAAATTATTAATATCTTTTTCCAATTTATCAATTAATGATTCATCATATCCTGGCAAAGCTTGAATGAATAATCCACCGGCACTTTTGATTGATAAATCAGTATCCACTAAAACACCTAAAGCTACAACCGTTGGTCTTTGATCAGATTGATAGAAGTAATTACTAAAATCTTCAGCTATTTCACCACTAACTAAACTAGTTTGACCTATATAAGGTTCCTTTAATTTAAAATCTTTTATAACAGTAAGTAGACCATCATTTCCTACAAAATTACCTACATCTAATTTTTTGTTAGATTTAGGAGGCAAATCAATTTCAGGATTAGTAACATAACTTTTAACATCTCCTCGTGAATTAACTGTAGATATTAGCATTCCACCTTGACCATTTCCCTGAATATTTAGTGTAATATTATGATTTTCATTCTTTAGTTCATGGCTCATAATTGCAGCCATAGTGCTTAATCTTCCTAATGCAGCAGAAGCTGTTGCAGATGTATTGTGAATATCTCTTACCGATTGAACTAAATCTGTAGAATCTACAATTATGAATCTAAAAGATTCCGTAGAATCAGTAGCTATATATAATTTATTAATCATATAACCTCCAAATAAAAAACCCCTAAGAAAGGGGCATATTTTTAGTATTTATTTATAATTTTTTTACATTAGCAGCTTGAAGACCTTTAGGTCCATCGACTATATCGAATTCAACAATTTCATTCTCTTCTAATTTTCGATAATCGCCGTTATCCTCTAATGCAGTATAATGAACAAAAATATCTCCATTTTCTTCAGTTGTAATAAATCCGAAACCTTTTGTCGCATTAAACCACTTTACTGTTCCTTTTGCCATTATTTCCTCCACAAATATAATGTATTTTATTTACTATACTAATATAACATACAACAAACAAATATACAACAGATATTGTTTGATTATATTGTACAAATAAACAAAGCCCTTTGAGTTTCTTCGTTAAGTGATTTTCCAGAATCAAAATCTATTATTTTGATATTTGAAAAACCACTATTATATAGCATAAACCTCAGTGTATCTAGACTATATATTTTTTCTGTTTGTGTTTCTCTGATTCTTCTATAAAAATTATCTTCATTCTTAACAAAGAAATCAATATAAAAATCTACCAAGTTATCTTTTTCGTAATATTGATTAACCCAAGTATAAAAGATATCTTCATATTCATAAACAAAATGATTATTACCCATAATATCGATTAATTTATAAGGCGTATTTACATCGAATATAAAAACTTCATTACAAATTTCTTTTATCCTAAAAAATAAACTCTGTAATTTTTCAGAATCCAATATATAGTTTATAGTATCCAAAGTCGAAAAAATAAAATCAAAATTTTCATCAATTTCTAAGTTAGATAAATCTTGTTTACTCAAACTAATATTTGGAAACTTTCCAGAACATAGTTCTAGCATATCTTCGCTTAGATCCACTCCTGTATAGTTAACACTAGGATTATAAAAATATTTTGTCATATTTCCACTACCTATTCCTAATTCTAGAATGGATCTTGGCGATATATTTAATTTTTTTAATTCATATTTAATTACTTTCGAATATTTTTCATAATCAATATCGAAAGTTAATTTATCATAGATGTATGCAAATTCTTTATACATCTTGATTCCAAATGAAAATATAAGGTATATTTCGATATGATGATTTGTAATTCAAACCATATCCAACTATGAATACATCTTCAATTTCAAATCCAACATAATCGGCGTTATATGCGACTTGTCTTCTACATGGTTTATCAAGAAGTACACAAGTTTTAACGCTTTTTGGATTCTTTTGTTTTATATATTCCAATGTATTTACAATAGTATTTCCAGAGTCAATAATATCGTCAACAATTAGTACATCATAATTTTCTAAGTTTTCTCTTACATCAGTAAGGATTTTTACTTTTCCAGTTGACTCTTCAGCATCTTCGTAAGAAGATGTCGTCATGAAATCTATACAAATAGGCATATCAATATGTCTAACCAAATCAGACATAAACATAAAACTTCCTCTAAGAAGAGATATTACACATAAATTTTTATTTTTGTAATCTTTTGTAATTTGAGCTCCTAATTCTTTTACTTTTTCACTGATTTGTTGTTCATTTAATAATATTTCTTCTTTCATTATTCTCCCCTGTATCTGAATTAATTAAATTATCATCAATCTTTCGTTCAATTTTCTTTAATGATACTAATATTTTATTTAAAGTATACTGTATACTGATTAATACCATAATCAAAACAAAATCAATAATGATTTCGTATTTCATTACATACTTTCCTTAATAGAACAAATAGAATTATTAATGTCTTCAATTAAATGTGAGTATTTTTCAACCTTTTCTTTTTCTTTTTCTACTAGGCTTTCAGGAGCACCCTTCAAAAATCCTTCATTTTTGAGTTTTGATTCTGCTCTCTTTAGTTCTGATTTAGCAGTTTCTAATTCCTTTTCTAATCTTTCCAATTCTTTAGAATAGTCAATTAAATCATTCAAAGGAATGATTATTTTATACGAATCCTTAACTATAACAATATTATTGTCCTCAGATATATCTTGATTTACTTTGTATTCGTTTATAGATACACTCGATTTAAATAATGATTCTAATTGTTTAAAATCAGCTTCCAAATCATTGTCAGAAGTCAATATATAAACATCTGATTTTTTCTTTGGTGCAATATTCATTTCTTGTCTTGAATTTCTAATACTAATTACAGATTCTACTAATCTATCTATAATTTCTTCTTCTTTTTGATATACTCTATTTTCAGAATATTTTGGCCATGTTTCATTAATCAACATATCATTTTTGTTAGGAAGATAGCTATAGATTTCTTCAGTAATATAAGGCATAAATGGATGCAATAATTTAATAACATTAGTTAATGTGTAAATTAAAACTGATATAGCGGAATCTTTTAATTTATCATCATTTCCGTAAAGTCTTGGCTTAACTAATTCAATATACCAATCACAGAACACATTCCAAGTAAAATCATATATTTTTTCTGCAGCAATACCTATTTCATACTTGTTTAAATTTGTTGATACTTCATCAATAACTTTATTCAAGCTAGATATTATCCACTTATCTTCAATTTGTAATTCAACTTCATCAATACTTTCAACGTCGGTATCTACATTCATGAAAACAAAACGAGATGCATTCCATAATTTGTTACAGAAATTTCTATTAGCTTCAACTTTTTCCATGTAAAATCTTGAATCATTGCCAGGAGTATTTCCAGTTATTAAAGCTAATCTCAATGCATCTGCGCCATATTGGTCAATAACTTCTATTGGATCAATACCATTTCCCAAAGATTTTGACATTTTTCTTCCTTGAGCGTCCTTAACTAATCCAGTTAAATAGATATCTTTAAAAGGAACTTCTCCTAAATTATAAAGTGATGAGAATACCATTCTTATTACCCAGAAAAATATTATATCGTATCCAGTAACTAATACATTTGTAGGGAAGAAATACTTTAAATCTTCAGTTTCATTTGGCCAACCTAATGTTGAAAATGGCCATAAAGCAGAAGAAAACCAAGTATCCAAAGTGTCTGGATCTTGAGTATACATATCTGGATTTGGATTTTCTCTAGCTACAACAATTTCACCTGTTTCATTGTGATAATAAACAGGAAGTCTATGTCCCCACCATAATTGACGAGAAATACACCAGTCTCTAATATTTTCTAACCAATTAACATAAATCTTTTCGAATCTTTTTGGAATAAATCTGATTTCATCTTTTTTATAAGCGTCTAAAGCAAGTTTTGCTAACTTGTCCATTTTAACAAACCATTGTTTACTAATCAATGGTTCAACTGTAGTGTGACATCTTTCGCAATGACCAACGGCATGTTCATGTTCTTTTACAGAATCAAGTTGCCCGGTTTTTTCCAAATCTTCAATGATTAATTTTCTAGCTTCATATCTATCTAATCCTGAATATTTTCCATAACCTTCAACAATTTTTGCATCTTCATCTATTACTATACATTGTCCAAGATTGTGTCTTTGACCAACTTCAAAGTCATTAGGATCATGTGAAGGAGTAATTTTAACTATACCAGTTCCAAATTCCATATCTACATAGCTATCAGCAATTACTTTAATTTCCCTATTAACTAAAGGTAATATCAAAGTTTTACCAACTATATCTGTATATCTTTTATCATCTGGATTTACAGCAACAGCTAAGTCTCCTAATAATGTTTCTGGTCTTGTAGTAGCTATTACGATATATTCATCAGAATCTTTGAATTTATATCTAATGTTCCAAAAATATCCAGATTCATCTTGGTGAACTACTTCAATATCACTTATTGCTGTATGACAATTTGGACACCAATTTACAATTCTATCTCCTTGATATATCAAATCATCATTGTACATTTTGATGAAAACTTCTTCTACGGCTTCAGTTAAATTATCATCAAGAGTAAATGCTTCTCTGCTCCAATCACAAGAAACTCCTAATTTTTTTAATTGATTCTTGATATTTCCACCGTATTCACGTGTCCAGTCCCATGATGCTTCTAAAAAGCCTTCTCTGCCTAATGATTCTTTTGATTTTCCTTGTTCTTTTAATTTATTAACTACTTTTGCTTCTGTAGCAATACTAGCATGATCTGTTCCTGGAACCCAAAGAGCACTATATCCATCCATTCTATATTTTCTAATTAAAATATCTTGAATAGTATTGTTCAACGCATGTCCAAGGTGTAAATTCCCTGTAACATTTGGTGGTGGCATTACTATAGTAAATGGTTTCTTTTCCTTGTCAATAACACCCTTGAAGTATCCTTCATTTTCCCAGATATTATATATTTTTTCTTCAAATTCTTTTGGATTGTAATTTTTCTCTAAATTTTTCATAATTCTCCTAATTTTTATTTAAAATATGGATTGTATTTCTTTTCGTCATCAATATTTGTTTCCGGACCATGTCCTGGATAAACTATAATATCATTATTTAAAAGTTTTAACTTCTCAACACTGTTTTGTATATCTTCGTAACTTGCAGTTGGTAAATCATATCTTCCGATTGAGTTTTTAAAAAGCATATCTCCTGAAAACATTACGTCTTTATAGATATAACAACAAGACCCATAAGTATGTCCCGGAGTTTCTAAAACTGATATTTTAGAATCATTAAACTCAATCGTATCTCCTTCTTTTACATAATAATCTGCTTTTAAAGTAATAGGATTACCAACTTTTCTTGTATAATTTTTTTCAGGATCTTCAAGCAAATCTTTTTCTTTTTCTGAAGCATAAATAACTGTATTTAATTTGTTTTTTAACTCTTCTGCAGCAAATATATGGTCGAAGTGTCCATGTGTAATCAAAATAAATTGTATTTCCAAATCACGATTTTTTATATATTCACAAATATCATCTGCTTGTGCACCTGGATCTACGACAAAACATTTATTATTCTCAGATAGAATATACATGTTTTCTCCATATTTAGTAGTAACTATTTTATCAATTGTCATTATTCACTCCTACTATCTATAATTATTGTTACTGGTCCATCATTTATAAGTGATACCTTCATATCAGAGCCAAACTCACCAGTTTGAAAGGCTACATCTTCATTTTTTAATTTTTCAATAAAGTCTTCATACAAATTTCTTGCAAAATCTCCCTTAGCACATTTATCAAAAGATGGTCTATTCCCCTTTTTTGTACTTGCATACAAAGTAAATTGAGAAACTAATAATATTTCATAATTTAAATCTCTAATCGAAAGATTTAATTTGTCATCTTCATCAGAAAATATTCTTAAATTAATTAGTTTTCTTATGCAATACTCAATGTCGGATTCGTTATCATCTTTATGAATTCCTAGTAATACAAGAAATCCATCGTTAATCTTGCTTTTAGTACTTCCATCAATATCTACTTTTGCTTCAATAACTCTTTGAACTAATAATCTCATTATGAATTCACCCTAAATACATCTATTGTTCCTTTGGTATTTTTGATTCTTGCTATTACAGAATCAATTTGAGAACTAGAACTGATTTCTAAGATTATATTAATTGTAACAGTCTTATCTTTATTTGTTCTTGTATTAAATGTTTTAATATTTAATTTGCATTCACTTATAACTTTAGTAATATCTGCTAAATATCCTACACTGCTAAAAGATATTATTTGAAGCTCTACTTGATAATTGTGGTTTACTAAATTATTGCCCCATCTTACAGTAATTAATCTATCTTTATCACTTACTGATTTTACATTAGAACAATCTCTTCGATGAACACTAATTCCTCTTCCTCTAGTAATATAACCTACTATTTCATCACCAGGAATCGGATTACAACATTTTGCAAGTTTAATTTCAACATTATCAATACCTTCAATTACAACTCCACTTTCCTTAGGTTGTTCATTAACAAAATTAACATGATTTGGCTTGTTAACAACCTGGTCTGTTTCGTAATAATCTTGATGATATTCTTTTAGTTTTGGTATGATTTGCGTGACTCTTGTTGAACCGTAACCAATAGCAGCATACATGTCGTCTATGGATGAAAAACTTAATTTACTAGCTATTTCTTCAAGCCATTCTCTCTTTAGTAATTCATTAAAGCTATATCCCATTTTAGCGACTTCTTTTTCAAGCATATCCCTTCCGGAAACAATATTTTCTGTTCTTTGTTCTTTCTTAAACCATTGTTTTATTTTGGTTTTTGCTTGAGAAGATTTTACTATTTTAAGCCAATCTTTTGAAGGACCTGAATTTGGATTTGTGAGTATTTCTACAACATTTCCTGTTTTTAATTTGTAAGTTAAAGGTACAATCTTTCCGTCAACCTTAGCTCCTACACACTTATTGCCAACAGCTGAATGTACTTTATACGCAAAATCAATAGGTGTAGAACCAGATGGTAAATCCATTACATCGCCTTTTGGTGAATATACAAAAACTTCATCATTGGCAAACTCTTCTTTAAACAAATCCATGAATTCTTTGGAATCTGAGTAATCTTTTTGCCAATCCATTATTTCTCTGAGCCAAGCTAGCTTACTATCATACTTTGATTTTTTAGTAGTGGTACCTTCTTTGTATTTCCAATGTGCAGCAATACCATATTCAGATGTTTTGTGCATTTCCCAAGTTCTTATTTGGATTTCATAAGTTTTGCCGTCATGAGCAAGAATCGTTGTATGCAAAGATTGGTACATATTTGGCTTTGGAGTTGCTATATAATCTTTAAATGTATTCGGAATTGGTCTGAAAAATCTATGTGCAATTCCCAATACATCATAACATTCACTTTCTTTGTTAACTATTACTCTAATAGCTGACAAATCTTTTATTTCTTCAAAAGCTAAATGTTTTTTGTACATTTTCTTGTATATTGAGAAAACACTTTTTGGTCTTCCATAGATTTCTGCTTTTATATTGTATTTTTCTAGCTCATCTTGAAATTGTCTTATAATGTTTTGTATTTGAGATTCTCTTTGTTGTCTAGTTTCGTTTATTTTATTTACTATATCTTGGTAAATATTTGGTTCTAAATACTTTAAGCTTAAATCTTCTAATTCCCACTTAATAGTAGACATACCAAGTCGATGAGCAAGCGGAGCATATATTTCTAAAACTTCATTAGCTTTTTCAATTTGCTTTTCGCGAGTCATATACTCCAATGTCCTCATATTGTGAAGTCTATCAGATAACTTTATTATAATTACTCTTATGTCTTTGGCCATTGCCAAAATCATCTTTTTCAAGTTTTCTGCTTGATTATCTTTTTTCGTTTTGAATTTTATTTGTTTTAATTTAGTAACACCATCTACCAAATCGGCTATTTCTTTACTGAACAAATACTCCAAATCTTCATAAGTTATTTCAGTATCTTCTATTACATCGTGAAATAAACCGGCTATGATAGTTGCATCATCCATATTCAGTGATGCCAGAATTTTTGCTACTGCAATTGGATGAATCGCATAAGGCTCTCCTGAATTTCTAAATTGACCTTCATGCGCTCTAATCATGTAGCCATATGCTCTTGTTATTTCATCTACATTAGTGTTTGGATTATACGATTTTATAGATTTTATTAAACTTTGTAAATCTGTTTTTTCATAATGCATAAAGCTACCTCCTAATAATTATTTTGTTATAATTATACCATATAGTGGGCATTATTGTTAATATTTATCTTAAATCTATTAAATTTAATTGAATATTTTTAACATTATTAAAATCATTTATTTCTGGATAATATAGTATATCTATATTAGCATCGCAAGAAATGCTATTCTCTAATTGATTTAATGTATTTTCTCCAAATTTTTCAAGTAAATAATTATACTTTTCTATTGCTTCAGAGAACATAATAGCATCTATCGTTTTATTGTTTTTGAGAAGTTTTAACTTCAAAACGTTGTTATTCTTTCCTATCATCTTTGCAAAAACAATTTCAATATCCTTATCTCCAAGAATTGGTCTTGGATTATCCTTTCCAAAAGGTCTTAAAGAATCTATTTTTTCAATCAAATCAAAATCAATCTTATCAACATAAAAACTAGAATCAATAATGATTTTATTAACAAAATCTTCTTGTGTAAGTTTACTGTTTTCGTTCACTTTTATTCTAAATTCATCTAATTTAGCTTCATCTATAGATAGTCCACAAGCCATTGGATGCCCACCAAATGAAATAAAAAATTCTCTGAAAACATCAAATTCATTAAATATATCGTATTCAGGTATACTTCTTCCGGATCCCTTCAATATATTTTGGTTTTCGGATTTTGTTAGTATTAGAGTGGGTTTGTGGTATTTTTCTTTTATCCTACCAGCAATAATTCCACAAACACTTTCATGAATTCCATCAATATTACAAATCAATATATCATCATTTTTTAATTCAGTGTTTTCTACTAACTCTACAGCTTTATTAAACCCCTCTTCTGTAAGTTTTTTTCTCTTTTCATTAAGTTCAACTAAAATTTTAGCGTAAGTTTCAACATTATTCATGTTTTCATCTCTGAAAAGTTCAACACCTAATTTTGCTGTATCCAATCTTCCAGCTGCATTTATGCATGGTCCAATAATAAATCCCAAACTGTAAACATTAACTGCATTTTTAATTCCTGTCATATCTATTAAACACTTTAAGCCGTAATTATCAGTATTATTGATTTCTTCTAAGCCTTTAGTTACAAAATATCTGTTTTCATCTTTTAAATCCACAATATCACAGACTGTTCCCATAGATACATATTGAAGTAAATTTTCACATTCAAGCATTCCATATCCTTTTTTAATATTGATTGCTTGTATTAGTTTATAAGCAACTCCAGCTCCACATAAGCTTTTAAAAGGATATTCACATGATTGTTGTTGTGGATTAACTACGGCATCGGCATTCGGTATTATTTCTAGATCATCTTTCTTTATCGTTTGGTGATGATCTGTCACAATTATTCTTATTCCATTTGCTTTCGCATAATCACATTGCTCAATGGCGCTAATACCATTGTCACATGTTATTATTAGGTCTATATTATCTTCGATACATTTGTCAATAATATTATAAGAAATACCGTATCCATCAGTCATTCTATTTGGAATATCATAGGAAAGCTTATCTGTAAAATAACCAAGACCATCTAATAATGTCATAGTCGATGAATTACCATCTTGATCATAATCGCCTACAATCCTTATATTTTTGTTATTTTCAATAGCGTCTATTACTATATCTACAGCCTTATCCATATCTTTCATTAAAAATGGATCATGATATGAGTTTTCGGCGTTAGGATTCAAAAATGTTTCAAAGTTTTTGATTTCTCTATTTAATAAAATCTTAGCTATTAAAGGATGAATATTGTATTTTGTTGATACTTCACTAAAATTTTTTCCTCTATTATTAATTAACCATTTATTCATTTATTATCTCCAAATAAAAAAATGGATTTATAGCTCAAATTTAACATTTAAGCTATAAACCAATTTTTATTTTTCTTCATTATCTTCTTTTTTATCAGTTTGTTTGTTTTCTGTTACCTTAGCTGATTTTACATTTGATGCAATAGCATTTTTTACAAATTCAAGTCTTGTTTTTTGTGATCCTGTTTCTAATATTACACTATCGTCAGTAACTGAAACAATTGTACCTTTAACTCCACCAATTGTAATTACTTCGTCTCCAACTTTTATAGCGTTTCTCATATCCATAAGTTGTTTTTGTTGTTTTTGTTGTGGACGTATCATCAAAAAATACATTACAGCAAAAAGAGCAATCAAAGGCAATAATGATGCTAACATTTTTGGCATAATAATCCTCCTTAAATATTTACTTATTTAATATTATCACATTTTTGGTGATAATCATAACCATAATTTCTATAGAATTCATCCTTGAATTCTAAATATCTATCTTCTTCAATCGATTTTCTAATATTTTCCATTAAATTTATCAAAAATCTCAAATTGTGAATTGATAATAACCTAGCTCCCAAAATTTCATCTACATTCAATAAATGTCTAATATAAGCTCTTGTATGGTTTTTACATGCATAACAATCACAATTTTCATCAAGTGGTGAAAAATCATCTTTGTATTTTGCGTTTTTCACGACTAATTTACCTTTTGAAGTTAAAGCTGTACCATTGCGGGCAATTCTAGTAGGAAGAACACAATCACACATATCAATACCGTGTTCTACAGCTTCGAACAAATAATCTGGAGTTCCAACGCCCATTAAATATCTAGGTTTATTTTCAGGCATAAAATCAGTAGTAAAATCTAACAAATCTATCATCATATCTCTTGGTTCCCCAACTGATAACCCACCAATAGCATATCCTGGTAAGTCGAAATCAATAGTGTTCTTTGCTGAATACTCTCTTAAATCTTTGTACATACCGCCTTGAATAATTCCAAACAAATTTTGTTTATCAGTATTTTTGTGATAGTCTTTACACCTTTTAAGCCATCTTAAAGTTCGTTTCATTGAATCTTCAGTGTATTCATAACTTGCTGGATATGGAACACATTCATCAAAAGCCATCATAATATCAGATCCTAAATCGTTTTGTATTTCCATTGACTTTTCAGGAGATATAAAATGTTTTGATCCATCAATATGACTTCTAAATCGGACTCCTTCTTCAGTAATTTTTCTTGTTTTACTCAAACTAAAAACTTGGAATCCTCCACTGTCAGTTAGTATTGGTTTGTCCCAATTCATGAATTTATGAAGTCCATCAGCTTTTCTTATTATTTCTTGTCCAGGTTTCAAATATAAATGGTAAGTATTAGACAAAATTATTTGAGATCCAATGGATTTTAATTCATCATTATTCATTGCTTTAACAGTAGCTCTTGTGCCAACTGGCATAAATACTGGTGTTTTTATTACACCATGATTTGTTTCTATCGTTCCTGTTCTAGCTTTGCATTGAGTGGATTTTTTTTCTAATGTAAATTTAAACATTTTTACCTCCATTTATAAACATGGCATCTCCAAAACTGAAAAATCTAAAATCATTTTGTTTTGCCTTTTCGTAAGCATTAAAAATATACTCTTTCTTAGAAAAAGCACTTACTAACATCATCAAAGTAGATTTTGGTAAATGGAAATTTGTTACTAAACTATCTACAATATAGAATTCAAAACCTGGATAAATAAAAATATCTGTCCAACCACTTTCTGCTACAAGTTTTGAGTTGTTATTATGAGTTACAGTCTCTAATGTTCTCACACTAGTCGTTCCAACAGCAATAATATTATGACCTAAACTTTTTTGGCGGTTTATTATATCAACAGTTTCTTGACTGATACTATAATATTCTGAATGCATGTGATGATCTTTAACGTCATCTACTTTTACCGGCCTAAAAGTACCTAATCCTACATGTAAAGTCAAAAATACTACGTAAACTCCCTTTTTTTTAATTTTATCCAATAGCTCATTTGTAAAATGTAGCCCAGCTGTTGGGGCAGCTGCACTTCCTTTATGTTTTGAATAAACTGTTTGATATCTTTCTTTATCATCTAATTTTTCTTTGATATAAGGTGGAAGTGGCATATTTCCAAGCTCATCTAATCTTTCTTCGAATATTCCTTCATATTCGAATTTAATAATTCTTGAACCATCTTCTGTAATATCAACAACTTTAGCACATACACTATCTGAAAACTCTATTATTTGATTTAATTTCATTTTCTTTCCTGGTTTTACTAAACATTCCCATTTATCTTCGGTTTGTTGTAATAATAAAACCTCTATTTTTTCTTCTTTACCTGGTCTATGTCCAAAAAGTCTTGCAGGAATAACTCTAGTATTATTGCATACTAGAACATCACCTGGATTTAAATAATCTATTATATTATAAAATTTTTTTATTTCTGTAGCACCATTGAATCTATCCATAACCATTAATTTAGATTCATCTCTTTTGTCTAAAGGAGTTTGTGCTATGAATTTTTCATCTAATTCGTAATCAAAATCATCTGTATTCATCTTATAAAATCACCTCTTTTTAACTATATTAAAATGCTTATATGCTTTATCAGTGACAATTCTTCCTCTTGAAGTTCTATTTATAAAACCTATTTGTAACAAATAAGGTTCATAAACATCTTCAATAGTGATTCTTTCTTCACCAGTGGCTGCGGCAATTGTGTCAACACCAACAGGACCTCCACCAAAATTATTAATCATTGTCATAATTATTTTTCTATCTACATAATCGAGCCCGCATTTATCAACTTCTAATAAATTTAAACCACGATTACTTATTTCTTTTGTTATTGTTCCGTCTGCTTTAACTTCAGCATAGTCTCTAACCCTTTTTAAAAGCCTATTAGCAATTCTAGGAGTTCCTCTACTTCTTCTTGCAATTTCCAAAGCTCCCTCATCATCTATGCCAATTCCTAAAACTCCAGCAGATCTAGTTACGATTTTTTTCAAACTTTCAACATCATAAAGTTCCAAATTTAAAAGAACTCCAAATCTATCTCTAAGTGGACCTGTTAATTGACCTGATCTTGTTGTAGCTCCAATAAGTGTGAATTTTTCCAAATCAATTCTTAAACTTCTTGCAGAAGGTCCTTTGCCAACTATTATATCCAAAGCATAATCTTCCATTGCAGGATATAATATTTCTTCAACAGAACGATTTATCCTATGAATTTCATCAATAAACAATACATCATCTCTTTGCAAATTAGTAAGAATACTTGCCAAATCTGATGGTTTTTCTATTGCAGGACCACTTGTAACTCTTAAATTCACGCCCATTTCATTTGCAATTATATGAGCTAAAGTTGTTTTCCCCAATCCAGGAGGTCCATATAAAAGAGCGTGATCCAATGGTTCATTTCTATTTTTAGCAGCTTCGATAAAAATTGATAATTTGTTTTTTACTTTGTCTTGACCAATATAATCGCTCATCCACTTTGGTCTTAAATTAAAATCAATATCTTCATCAATTTTCGTAAAAGATGCGCCTACAATTCTATCATTCTTATCTTCCATTATCTCACCTACCTGCTACTATCCAAGGTTTTCATCGCTTTTTTCATGATATCTTCAATAGATAAATCCGAAATGTCTGTATTTTCAATGAAAGCATCTACATCATTTTTAAAATAACCAAGTTGTAATAATGCTTCTCTTGCGAATTCTGAATCATTTGATTTTTTAACATCTTTGTGAATTGGTGTTTCAGAAGGAATGAAATCTTTTTCGATTTTTTCTTTGAGTTCTAATATAATCCTTGAAGCAGTTTTCTTACCTACTCCAGGAGCTTGAGTCAAAAGTTTAATGTCATCAGATATTATCGCTGTTTTACATTCGTCAACAGTCATTGTAGATAATATATTCATAGCATATTTAGGTCCTATTGATGTTACATTAGTTAATAAGTTAAATAATTCTCGTTCTTTTTGTGAAGAAAATCCGTATAGTATACTGGCATCTTCTCTCTCTACAAATTCGGTATATACCTTGTATTCATCAAATGCACTCACACTGTCCCTAAAAAAATCTGTTATAAATATTTTATAACCAATTTTATTATTTTCTAAAACTACGTAGTTTTCATGAACTTCTGTTATAATTCCAATAATATACGAATACATATTATCTCCTATTTCATCTCATTTAGATATTTAAACTTACTCCCAAAAATGTGGCATAATCCAACAGCAACAGCATCTGCTGCATCATCAGGTTTAGGTATTTCATTAAATTTTAAAATAGTTTTTACGGTCTCATGTACTTGCCTCTTGTCAGCTCTACCGTACCCTACAACTGCTTGTTTGATTTGAAGAGGTGTATATTCATATAAATTTAAATTCTTGTTAATACAGCTTAAAATCTCCACACCTCTTGCTTGAGATACAGTTATTGCTGTTTTAACATTTTTATTAAAAAACAACTCTTCAAATGCACAATCTTCTGGCTTGAATTCATCAATTATTTTATTCATTTCATTATAAATAAATGACAATCTATCTGGAAGAGATGATTTTGAACTTGTTGTTATACAACCATACTCAAGACATTTTATTTTATTATTATCATAATCCAATATTGAATATCCAACAATTGCTATCCCAGGATCAATTCCTAAAACTCTCATTAACAACCAAATCCCATTTCATAATATTCTTTAACATAGATTTATATTATATCATAAAGATTTTGTCTTGTTAATTTGCCTATATGATATAATATAAATTGTAAAAAGGAGAGAAAATGAATACAATTTTAATAACTGGTGCTAGCGGTGGTATCGGAGAAGGCATTTGTAAAATGTTGGAAAATCATCCGGAATACAGAATCGTTGTGCACTATTTTAATAACGAAACAAAAGCTAAAAATATTGTTGAAAATATAAGGAATAAAAATATAGATGCAATCTCTTATAAATGTGATTTAAGAAATTTTAATGAATGCAAAAATATGTTTGAGTTCATAAGAAAAAGATTCAACGGAGTGGATGTATTAATTAATAATGCTGGAATATCTATTGTAAGTCAATTTCAAGATATTGATGTAAATGATTGGTATAATATGTTTGATATTAATGTACATGGAACTTATCATATGTCTAAATTAGCCTTAGAAGATATGTTAGATAAAAAAGATGGAAATATAGTTAATATAACATCTATTTGGGGAATTATTGGTGGTTCTATGGAGTCTTGTTACTCAGCAACCAAAGCAGCTATAATCGGTTTAACGAAGTCATTAGCGAAGGAATTTGGATATAGTAACATAAAAATAAATGCAATAGCTCCTGGTGCAATTAATACACCAATGTTAGATAATATATCAAAAGATGATTTAAAATACGTAATAGAAGATACTCCGATGGGTAGACTTGGAACACCAGAAGATATTGCTAACCTTGTAGAGTTTTTAATATCTGACAAAAACTCTTATATGACCGGTCAAATATTAAGTCCAAATGGAGGTTTTGTAATTGTATAAAGATAATTTAACTGATATCAAAATTTTAATAGTAGAGGATGAGAAAAATATTTCAAATGCTGAAAAAAAATACTTAGAAATTGAAGGATTTACTGTTGAACAAGCATTCGATGGACAAGAAGCTATTGAAATGATTAATAATATAGATTATTCATTGATTATTTTAGATTTGATGTTGCCAAAAATTAGCGGAGAAAAAGTTATGGAAATTATTAGGTCAAAAACTGATGTTCCGGTGATTATGGTTACAGCAAAAATTGATGAATCAGAAATATTAGAAGGTTTGAAATTAGGCGCAGATGATTATATTACCAAACCGTTTAGTCTTAAAATTCTAGTTCAAAAAGTAAAAACTATCCTTAGGAGAGTCGAAAAACTTGGACTTCCAAAATCAGAAAAAATTTATTTTGATGATAGACGTGTAATTATATCTTTCGATGATAATACATTCATTAAAGATGGAGAAAGCATAAGTCTAACTAGCAATGAATTTCAAATAATAAGAACATTATTTTCAAATCCTAATAAAATATTTACAAGAGATGAAATAATAGAATTATCATTTGGATATGATTATGAAGCTTTTGATAGAGCTATAGATACCCATATTAAAAATATCAGACATAAAATCGAAGATAATCCAAAAAAACCTCGCTATATAAAGACAATTTATGGAGTAGGCTATAAATTAGGTGTTTACGATGAAGCTTAAATCTGAAATTTTATACGAATTTTTGAGAGCTGTTTTATTTCCAATTTTATTATTATCATTTATTGCTGTTTTTATTTTTCAATCATCTTTTAAGAATTTCGTCTACTTCGAAGAATTAAACAGAAAAAGTAAAATTGAACATTTAACGAAAAACTTATTTATGGACCAAAAACAAGGTTTAAGTAAAAAAAGCATTGATAAATATATGTGGTACTTAAGTGAACTAGATTTAGATGTGTTTTTTTATGATAATAATGGTAAAGAATTATATTCTTTTAACGAAGGATTCGAACTAGCTAAGAAAACCTCTCTTTATAATACAGTTGTAAAAGATGTTTATGATGATAACAATATTAAATTAGGTCAAATAAAATACATTTATAGGATTAATAATAACTTCAAAGAAAGAAGCGATGTTTTTATAACTAATCTTTTTAGATTTATAATACTGGCGTTGCTTTTTTCGTATTTGACAAGTCTTATAATTTCAATTTATCTTTCACGTAAGATAACTAATCCTATTGAAGAATTAACATTAGCGACTGTTAATATAAGAAAGCAAAATTATGTTATGCCAAATATTAAAAGTAATATAGTTGAGGTTAATCAACTTTCAGAAAATATTAGCTACATGTCAAATTCATTAAAATCTCAAGAATTTAACAGAAAACAATACGCTCAAAATATTAGCCATGAATTAAGGACTCCACTTACAAACTTGAGAGTGAATTTGGAATTAATTCAAGATGGTATTATAGAATCAAATGAAGAAAATTTGAAAACTCTGTTAATTGAAATTGATAGACTAACGAGTCTAATAAATCAGTTAAACAATACATTCAAAAAATCAACTCCAGAAACTATTTATAAACCTGAGGTATTTAATCTTTCAGAATTTTTAAATCAAATATATAAATCGATGAAAACTCAATATGATAAATCTGGTGTTTCATTTGATATTGAAATATCCGAGAATATTGACATTAATACTGATAAGGAAAAATTAGCTAACATAATTATTAACTTATTATCTAATGCCCTTAAAGCTTGTAAAAAAGGTGATTCTGTTTTGTTGAGAGCAAGACATATTAACCAAAAAATAGTAATATCAGTTAAAGATACTGGTATCGGAATCAGTGAAGAAAACAAACCTAAAATTTTCGAGAGATTTTTCAGAGTTGATGACTGTAGAAACACGAAAGAAAATGGTTACGGATTAGGATTATCTATCGTGAAAAATTACGCTGATATAATTGGAGCTGAAATATCTGTAAATTCAAAATTAAATTTGGGTACAGTAATGATGGTTACTTTTGATGAAAATATAATAGTATAATAAAAAAGCTTGGTAGTAATTTCCTACCAAGCTTTTTTATGACCAAATCTATAAGCCGTGTTCTGTATTTGATAATCATCTATCTAGACTAATTGTTACCAATTAGTTCAAGCAATCTACCTACCGGAGACGACGAGCAGCCGTCTTTATTCCTATTTGATTTTGCACTGAATGGGGTTTACATAGCCATAAAGTCACCTTTATGCTGGTAAGCTCTTACCTTACCTTTCCACCCTTACCATTAAAATGGCGGTATATCTCTGTTGCACTTGCCTTAGGGTCGCCCCCACTGGACGTTATCCAGCATCCTCGCTCTATAGTGCACGGACTTTCCTCATGAATTCATGCGATTATCTGATTTAGTCACTTTAACATTATAACATATTTAGAAAATTTTTCTAGTTGGATTTTCTAAGTAACTAACTTCTACTTCTAATTCTGGAAAAGTTTTATTAAAAGTCTGTTTTAGTGGTTGTAGTATAAATTTTTCTGATTCATAATGACCAATATCTATTAAAATTAGATTATTATCTAAGGCATCAATCTGTTCATCATGTTTGAACTCTGATGAAATAAAAACATCGCATTCGTTTTCGATACAGTTTTTAATAAAGTGACCACCACTTCCACCTAATACAGCAATTCTTTTGACTTTTCTATTAGTTTTTCCATATACAATCACATTTTCTAAATTTAATCTGTTCTTTACTTGATATATAAAATCTTCAGCAAAAACTTCGTCAATATCAGAATATTTTCCATAACCTGTATTTCTAGTATGTGAATCCAATATTTTAGTATTCATCAAACCTAATTTATTAGATAGCGCATCACTCACTCCAAATTCAACGCTATCTAAATTAGTGTGAGATGAATAAATACAGATATCATTTTTGATAGCCTTTATTAATCGCGTATTTACACTATTATCTTCTTCAATTATGTTTTTCAAAGGATTAAAAATAACTGGATGATGTGTAAATATCAAATCATAATCTTCTTTGATAGCTTTTTTTATGCAAATATCATCTAAATCAAGAGATATCAATATCTTTTTTATTTCTTTATCTAGATTTCCAAATTGCAATCCACAATTATCAAAATCTTCTTGGATATTTAACGGAACTAATCTTTCATACCTATTTATAAAATTTCTAAGCCTCAATCTTACCCAACACTTTCTTTAAATCTAAAATGTCTAAGTTTAAATTATCTACAGCAATCTTAGCATTATCAGAATCTTTTTGAGATAATTCAGAAATTATAGCTATTTTGTTATCTAGCTGCAAATGAATATACTTTTTTAAATTTTCAGATTTATTATCTATTAAATATTTACCAAATTCATATTCATAATCTTCTGTAAAAATTTGCTTTCCAACTTTCGCTTTAATAATTTGATAATATTTGTCATTTTCAAATAAATCGACTTCTTGTATTATTTCAAATGAATTTTCGTGTAAAAACTTTCTTAATAATGAAAGTGAATTATTAGCTCCTAAAATTATACAGTTAGAGCTTTTAGCGACATTGATGTTTTTATTTATAATGTCTGCTATTAAATTTCCACCCATGCCTGAAATTATTATTGTATCTACTTGATATTCATTTAGATTTTCTAATCCATCAGATACAGATAAAACTATTTTTTCGGGATTTTCTAAATAGTCTAACTTTTCACGTAATTTATCCAAAGATTTTTCACTTATATCTGATGCTATAACTTTCTTTGCCTTTTGTGATTTAACTAATTCATAAGGTACAATTCCATGATCTGTTCCTATATCCGCGACTATTGAATTATTATCGACCATGTGAATTATTTCTTCTAGCCTATGTTTTTTCATATTATTCCAAAAAATCCTTTAATTTTTGACTTCTTGATGGATGTTTTAATTTTCTCAAAGCTTTTGCTTCTATTTGTCTGATGCGTTCCCTTGTAACATCAAAATCTTTACCAACTTCTTCAAGAGTTCTAGGAGTACCATCTACTAATCCAAATCTTAATGCTAATACTTTTCTTTCTCTTTCATTTAAAGTATTTAAGATTCCTTCCAATTCCTCTCTTAGCATTGTAAAGTTTGCTGCTTCATCAGGAGCTATAGCTGTGTCATCCTCAATGAAATCACCCAAATGACTATCTTCTTCCTCACCTATTGGAGTTTCTAAACTTACAGGCTCTTGAGCAATTTTTCTTACTTCTCTAACTTTTTCAACTTCAATTCCCATTTCTTTTGCAATTTCTTCATTAGTAGGATCTCTACCCAAATCTTGTAGCAATTGTCTTTCAATTCTAACAAGTCTGTTTATAGTTTCTACCATGTGTACTGGGATTCTAATAGTTCTAGCTTGGTCAGCTATAGCCCTTGTTATAGCTTGTCTAATCCACCATGTAGCATAAGTCGAGAATTTGAATCCTCTAGTATAATCGAACTTATCAACTGCTTTCATCAATCCAAGATTGCCTTCTTGAATCAAATCCAAAAAGCTCATTCCACGACCTACATATCTTTTTGCTATACTTACAACTAATCTTAAGTTAGCTTCAGCAAGTTTTTTCTTCGCTCTTTTTGATCCATTTTCCATTTCTTGAGCTAACTTAACTTCTTCATCTGCAGACAACAAAGGAATTTTCCCTATTTCCTTAAGATACATTTTGACAGGATCATCAACATTGATGCCTTTTATATCCGAAACATCCTCAATAACTTTTTTATCGTCATTTATATCTTCGTCATCTTCATCATCTATAGCATCTTCGTCTTCAATATCATCCTTGTCTATTTCTTTAGAAGATGTCTTTTTTTCAAGTTCATCATTGCTTTCAAATATCTCTATATTATTTTCAATTAATAAATCCCTGATATCTTCAATGTCTTCTTCATCTAAAGAAGATATATCATCGATACTTTTGAAGTCTTTAATAGTTACAATGCCATCATTTTCATTCCCTATTTCTATTAATTGGTTTAATGCATCTTTTTTTATTTGTTCAACATCCAAGTTTTCTTCTGACATAAAAAACTCCTTTCTGATTATTTATAATCTTTAATTTGTCTATTAATTTCTAATATTTGATTTAATATATCTTTATATTCTTTATTTATTTTATCGTTAAATTCTACTGATTGCATAAGATCGAGTTTAGATTTTATGTTATCTTTTTCTTGAAGTATTAAATACTTTTTAATCTCCAAAATAATTTTGTCAATATTATTAATATTAATTGAATTTTTAGATTTTTGAAATAAATAATCTATCGTTTTATCCATCTGAATATCATTCTTAAAGTACTTTCTAGCCGTTTTTTCATCAATTTCTTTAGTATCATTTTTAGAATAGTAAATATCTACAAAATCCATAAAATTATTATAAGAGCTGATTGTTGTATTAAATTTAGAAAATTCTTCTTTTAATTCAACATATTTATTTCTATGAAAACAAGAAATTGTCATTATTTCTATTGCTGTTATTTTTTCTTGATTATTAATACTTTCCTTATCGTCAGTTTGACTATTAACAATATCTTCATTTATAACAGAATTTCTTGATTTATTTTCGTTTAATTTATTATATACATCTTTCTTCAAACTTGAATCATCCAAGTTTAAATCATTTGAAAATCTTTTAATATATTCATCTCTAATAACTGCTCGGTCTAATTTAGATAATAGAGTTGTTAAGTCATCTATTAACTGTATTTTTTCTCTAACATCGTTAATATCATATTTTTGGAGTATTTTTTTATATTCGTAAATAACACTATCCATAGCATTATCTATTAATCTATTAAAGCTATCCTTCCCATATTTTTTAATATAGTCATCCGGATCCATATTGTCTGGAATTACAATTATATTTGGACTGATATCCTGTTCTTTAAATACTTCTATAGCACGTGATGTAGCATTTTGACCAGCTGAATCACCGTCATAACATATATAAATATTCTTGCAATAACGTTTAATTAATTTCGCTTGATCATGTGTTAGAGAAGTACCTAATGAAGCAATGGCAAAATCAAACCCATAATTTGTTAATGAAATTACATCCATATATCCCTCTACTAGGATAATCTTACCAACTTTCGTAGAATTTTTTAAATTCGAAACCCCATAAACATTTTTACTTTTATCATAAGCTAAACTCTGAGGTGAATTCATGTATTTTGCCCTAGCATCTACAAGTGTCCTTCCCCCAAATCCTATAATATTACCTCTTATATCCAATATTGGAAACATTAGCCTATTTCTAAACTTATCATATAAGTTTCCACTTTCATCTTGATTTACAAGGCCAACCTCTATTATATCATCTTTTTGATAGCCTTTTTGTAGTAGATGTCGGTAAAGACTATTTTTACCATCAGCGTATCCAATGATAAATTTATTAATCATTGAATTAGTCAGATCTCTTTTTTTGATATATTCTTTTGGTACATCATTGATTAGTAAATTTTTGTAGAAAAATAACTTAGCTTCATTGTTAATTTCATATAATTTCTTTCGATGTTCATATTTTTCTTTATTAACTTCATTAGTTTCGACCAAAATTCCCAACTTATCAGCCAAAAACTTAATCGCTTCAGGATAAGACAATCCTTCTTTTTGCATTATAAATGAAATAACATCTCCGCCTACACCACAACCAAAACAATGGAATATACCTTTCTGAGGAGATACACTAAAAGAAGGGGTTTTTTCATTGTGGAACGGACATAAACCAACATAATTAGACCCTGCCCTTTTTAAATCTACATAATCTCCAATAACAGAAACTATATCAGCAACACTCTTTATTTCATCTATTTTGTCTTGTGGTATAAATCCCATATTATCATCCAATCCTTATATACTCCAAGAATCTGGTATGAAAATTTCTTTAAAAGTTCTCCTAGCAAATGAATCAGTCATACCAGCGATATAATCTGTAACTATATCATCTTTTGTTTTATTTTGTAATTTATCACTATTATAAACATCAGTGTGTGATTTAGGCAATCTATTGATATCCTCTAGATAATATTGATAAAGATTTGTAAGTACATACTCAACTTTTTTATCATCTTTTCTGACAATATCATTAAAATATACATTCTCAAACATAAATGATCTTAAATCTTCCATTAGTTTATAGGTTTTAGAAGACATTTCTATTCTATTCTTACCAAAACTATTATCTACTAAATCATTAACTAAAAAATTAATTCTTTTCGATCCTCTATCCCCTAAATTATTAATGATTTCACTTGGTAAATCACTAATTTTAATTATATTTGATCTAATTGAATCATCAATGTCATGGTTAATATAAGCTATTCTGTCAGAAAATTTTATTATTTGACCTTCTAATGTACTTGATTTATTATTTCCTGAGTGATTTACTATTCCATCAAGTGTTTGCTTTGTTAAATTTAATCCTATTCTTGAACTAGAATGTTCAAGATATTGTACAACATTTATAGATTGTTTGTAATGTTTAAATCCTTTCGGATTAAGTTTATCTAATATCTTTTCGCCTACATGTCCAAAAGGAGTATGTCCTAAATCATGCCCTAAACCTATAGCTTCAACTAAATCTTCATTTAATCGTAAGCATCTTGCGATAGTCCTAGCTATCTGCGTAACTTCTAACGTATGTGTAAGTCTTGTTCTATAATGGTCTTTTTCAGGATTTAAGTAAACTTGAGTTTTATGCTTAAGTCTTCTAAAAGATTTTGAATGTATAATTCTATCTCTATCAATTTGAAACGGATTTCTTAAATTATCTTCATTTTCAAAGTTAATTCTTTCGGCTTCATATGATTTTGTAGCAAATTCACTGTAATTCTTTTCAAATAATCTAAAATCTATATTCATAATAAATCACACCCTAATCTATAACATTTATATACCCCAAAACAAGTTTTATAATTCATAAATACATAAAAAAAGCCAAACACCCGTTTGGCTTTTTTTAATAGAATGTAGATTTTAGTTTTCTTCTTCCATTTCTTTTAATTTTAAATCTAATAAAGCTCCTAAGTCACTATTAATTAAAGTTTCTTCGCTTGATTCAGGTTTAGTTTCTACTTTTTTAGGTTTAACTTTTTTAGGTCTTGGTTTTCTTTCAGGTTTTTCTGGTTTTGGTAATAAAGCTTTCATGCTTAAAGCAATTCTTTTCTTTTCAGGACTTATTTCTAAAATCTTAACCTTAACTGTATCACCAATATTTAATTCATCTGATGGTTTATCAACGTGTTCATTTGAAATTTCAGAAACATGAACTAATCCTTCAATTCCTTCAGCTAATTTAACAAAAGCACCGAAATCAACTAAATTTACTACTTCACCTTCGATAACATCTCCTTCATGGTTATTTTCAACGAAAGCATCGAATGGTTTTTGTTGTAATTGTTTCAATCCAAGTGAAATTCTGTTCTTTTCTCTATTTGCTTTAAGAACTAAAGTTTCAATTTCATCTCCAACTTTTAAAACATCTTCTGGTGATTCTATTCTATTCCAAGAAATATCTGAAATATGAAGTAAACCGTCAACTCCACCTAAATCGATAAATGCACCAAAATCAGTTAATCTTTGTACTTTACCAGAAATTTTTTCTCCAACTGTTATATTTTCCCAAGCTTTATCTTCAATTTCTTTTTGTTCTGCTTCAACAACAGCTCTATGTGATAAAACTAAGCGTCTTTTCTTTTCATCTATATTCAAAACTTTACATACCAAAGTTTCTCCTACATATTTAGATAAATCTTTTACAAAGTGAGTAGTTACTTGAGAACCTGGTATAAAAGCTCTTACATTATCAATTGTAGCTATTAAGCCGCCTTTTACTACTTGTGTTACTTTTGCTTCTACAGTTGAATCATTATCAAAACTAGAAATTAAATTCTTCCAGTTTTTAATTCCTTCAACTCTTTTTGTAGAAAGTACAACATTTCCTTCTCCGTCATCTAGCTTAATAACGTAAACTTCGATTTCGTCGCCTTGTTTGTACAAATCCTTAGGTAATTTACCTTCTTCTGTTGATAATTCGTCTAGTTTAATAATACCATCAGCCTTATAGCCAATATTAACCATAACTTCATCATCTGTTACATAAATAACTTCACCCTTTACGATTTCTTTTGGGTAAATCTTATTCATGCTTTCTTCTACTTGTTCCATAAAATCCTTGCTGTAATTATCCATTAAATTTACAACCTCCTCAATAATCCAAGCCGGTGTGGACGCACCAGCTGTAATACCTAATAATTTAGATTCAATAATACTATCATCGATACAAATATCCTTGTATGTTTCAATTCTTAAAACATTTTTGCAATTTTGTTTTGCAATATCATACAATTTATTTGTGTTAGAACTATTCAAGCCGCCAATAACAATCATACAATCGACATTCTTAGAAAGCTCTAAACAAGCCATTTGTCGGCTTTTTGTTGCCCCACAAATAGTATTATCTATCACAACGTTAGTATTACCTCTTACTATTATATCAGAAATTTCCAAAAATTTCCTCTTTAAATTAGTAGTTTGTGAAATTACATATAATTTTTCACCTTTTATTTTTTTTGCCTCATCAATTGAGTTAACAACTTCAACATTATTTTCAACTTGTCCTTTCATCGCTATAATTTCCGGATGATTTGGATCTCCAATAATAATAATTTTGTAACCTTCTTCGTGTTTTTTATTTATTTTTTCATAAATTTTTAATAGTGATGGGCAAGTTAAATCTACTAATTTATATCCATTATTTTTTATTTCTTCTTTTAATTTTAATGTTGCACCATGAGATCTAATAAAAATCGTGGAGCCTTTCTCAGCTTGAGTATAATCGTCTATCTGTTTTATACCCAAAGCTTCTAATCTTTTACATTCTTGTTCGTTATGGATAAGCTGACCCAAAGTATACTTTAATTTTGATTGCTCATTTTCAATTATCTCTATTGCTCTTTTAACTCCATAACAAAACCCTGCATTTTGCTGTACAATTATATTCATCAATTCACCTTATAAATATTTTTATATATAGCTTTAGTAATCTCTTTATTTTTTATGTCTTTTGAGATATCGTCAAAACTTGAAATTTCAATTTTTTCTCTTATAAATACTTCTACTGTTGATCTGAATTTATAATCAGAATTAATAAAAACAGGTATAACATCTGCCCCAGATCTAGATGCAATCATTGCTACCCCTGTCTTCATGTTATCTTCACTCACTGTTTTAACCCTGGTTCCTTCAGGAAAAATCCCTAATACTTCATTATTTTTGACCAGTTTTATTGAATCCTTTATTGTTTTTATATTCACATTTTCTCTATCAACAGGAAATGCCCCAAATTTATTTAATAAAAATCCCAAAAACCTATTCTCAAATAGCTCTTTTTTTGCCATAAATCTAATTGGCCTATCAAAAATAATAGCTAATAAAATTGGATCCCATAAGTTAATGTGGTTTGCACAAATAATTAGTGGAGTGTTTGGCAATTTTGTATTTCCATGAACAATTAATTTATATTTTATTTTAAAAATTATTTTTAATAAAAATCTTGCAAATCTATAAAACATTCCTACCTCTTATAATTTCAATTATTTTTTCGACAACTTCGTCAATATTCATATTATCAGAATTAATTAAAACAGCATCTTCAGCTTTTCTCAAAGGAGCGTATTTCCTATTTTTATCTTGTTCGTCTCTTCGTTTTATATCTTCAAGAATTTTTTCAAAAGAAGAGTTGTCCTTTTTTTCATCATATCTTCTTTTAGCTCTAATTTCTGGGGATGCATCTAAATAAAATTTAAAGTCAGCTTTTTTTAAAATATTTGTACCTGCATCTCTTCCATCGATAATAATCGCGTTATCAAGCGCAATCTGTCTTTGAATGTCAACTAATCTTTCTCTTATAGAATAATATGTTGAAACCTTTGATGCAGCCATTGATACGTCATTAGTTCTTATCTTATCATTCAAAAAGTCACCATTTACTTTTATTTGTGATGATTCAAATGTTATATCTAAACTGTTCAATACATTCATTATTTCTTCTTCACAATCTAAATTTACATCTTCAACCAAGCAAATATAAGCTAGCGAACGATACATAGATCCCGTATCCAAGTATTCAATATTCAATATTTTAGAAATTATTTTACAAACTGTTGATTTTCCAGAACCACTAGGACCATCTACTGTAATAGAATATATATCATTCGTAATCAGTTCTAGGTATACATTATCATCGTCATTATTTCTAAGAATTCGTGATGAAATCAAAATATTTTTATTTGTTTTTATTAATCTATCATCAAAAACTTCTTTCATAACTTTAGGCGTAGATATCAATAAAATATCAAAATCTTTGTCCTTGATATATTTATTAATATCTTCATAAAGCTTCACTTCGTTTTCGTACTTGATTTTTTTCATATATTTATCCCCGCTAAATAGCCTGTTGAAAAAGCAAACTGTAAATTAAATCCTCCAGTAAAACCATCTACATCGATAATTTCACCACAGAAATACAAGTTCTTTACAATTTTAGATTCCATTGTACTAGGATCAATCTCATTCACATCTACTCCTCCAACGCTGATTATTGCATAATCTAATTTTTCATTAGATACATAAGTATAATTCAAATTTTTTAATGTTTTTCTCAAATTGTCGCGTTCAAATTTTGTTATTTCATTTACTTTTTTATTTGGATTTACATTTGCAGATTTTAAAATTGGTAATATTAATTTTTTTATTGTTATTTTACTTATAGCATTTTCAACAGTTTTATTTTGATTTTCGTTGAAATCTCTTAAAATCCTATCATCTAGCTTTTGATCTGTCAATCCTGGTTTTAAATCTATTGTTAGTTTAATATCTCCGACTTTTTTACATAATATGCTAGATAATGTAAGTACCAAAGGTCCTGAAATTCCTTTTCTTGTAAAAATCATTTCTCCTATTTCATCAAAAATCAACTTTTTATTTAAATAACATTTAAGTCCAACATTTTTTAAACTTATTCCTTCTAAATCTTCGACGTTTTCTTTTAAAATAATTGCACTTAAACCTGGTTTCATCTCGTGTATTGTATGTCCTAATTTAGATATTTGATTATATAATGAGCCGTCTGACCCGGTATTTGGATATGATTTTCCACCGCATGCTATAATTACCTTATCGAATACATATTCATTTTTACTTGTTGAAATATAAAATTTGTTGGAGTTATAAATTTTTTTTATTTCTTCATTTAAATGCAAATTTACACCTTTATTTTTTAATAATTTCTCAAATACCTTAATAACATCTGAAGATTTATCACTTTTTGGAAAAACTCTATTTCCACGTTCTATTTTTGTCATTAGTCCATTTTCATTAAAAAAATTTATGACTTGTTCATTGGAAAAGTCATAAAATGGGCTGTAGCAAAAATATTTATTTGTATTTATATTTTCAAACAAGTTCTCTACTTCACAAGAATTTGTGATATTGCATCTACCTTTTCCTGTAATGAACAACTTCTTACCGATTTTTTCATTATGGTCAAATATGTGAATGTCAACATCATCTCTAATGTAACTTGCTGACATTAGACCAGCTGCCCCAGCTCCTATTATTGCTACATTCATTATCTTATCCTTTCAATTAAACATACAAATGGTGGGTTGTTGATTTGATTAATAAAATCATATCTAACAACATTGAATTTTTTTTGATTTAATTTTTGTAAAAATTTTATTACTTTTATGCTTTCTTCAAGTCCAGGTTTATGTCCTGGATAAAAAGTTATTACAATTTGTCCTTCATCGTTCAATACAATTAACAGTTTTTCCAAAGTTTTTATGACAATATCATACTCAGTTGTTATATTTTTATCTCCACCTGGGAGATAACCCAAGTTAAATATCGCAAAATCTATATTTGTATATACATAACTATCAAAATTTAAGTGAGAGTCATTTATAGCCATTAATCCATCAATTTTTTTTGAATTATCAATGCAACTTTTTTGAATATCAAATCCATAAACTTTTATATCTTTATTAATGGATAACATCTTGTATGAATCATTACCATTACCAAATGTTAGATCTAAGCAGGTTTTTGATTTTGGAATTTTGTTTTTCATTAATTCATCTACTAAAGTTTTAGTATTATTGTAAATCATCACAAAATCCCCTAAATAGAATATCAAAATCAATTTCACCATCATTATCAAAAAAGGATTTTGCTAATCCTTTCTCATCAAAAAACTCATCAATACCAAAATCTCTTAAATTCATTCCTATACTTTTTAAGAAAAATAGTTTTTTTGAATCATCTTCATTTAAGTAAAAATCTTCTACATTCGCTTTTGTATCATTAGTCTTAATGATACAATACCCATTTGGTTTTAAGTCATCAATATATAAAAAACAAAAATTGCCAAAAATTTCTTCAATTTTTAAGTTTAATTTGTTTAATAATTCTTCATCTTCGTTATTTGCAAGTCTTACTTCTATCATATTTACCTCTAATTAAATCCAAATCATTTTTATTTAATATTACGTAATCCCCACTTTTCAATTCATCACTCATTTTATAATCACCGATTTGAATTCTTTTTAAATCTAGAACTGGATGATTTATGGATTCAAACATTTTTCTAATTTGTCTATTTCTGCCTTCATATATAGTCACATTATATCTTGCGTTATTTCCTATAATTCTCTCTAACAGAATCTTAGATTTTTTTAATTTATAGCCATCTAAAATAATTCCATTTGTAAGTTTTTTGATATCTTCATTAGATGGTTTTCCTTTAACTACTACTTCGTAAATTTTTTTATGGTGAAATTTTGGATGTGTTAGTTCATAAGTAAATTTACCGTCATTTGTCAATATTAATAATCCATGAGAATCTTTGTCCAATCGCCCCACTGGATATATTCTTGTCTTAATTTTAATTAAATCTACAACTTTTTTGTCTGCATATTTATCTTTTATCGTAGAAGTATAACCTATAGGTTTGTTTATAGCTATATAAAGTTTATCTTCTTTTTTATTGATCCTGTTTCCATCAATTTCAACAATATCATCATTGTTAACTTGATAAGCTAAATTCTCGAGTAAATTTCCGTTTACATACACCTTAGAATTTTTGATTAGTTCATCAGCTTTTCTTCTAGAACAGTATCCACTTTGAGCAATAAACTTATTTATCCTCATTTTCTTTTTCCTTTATTAATTTTTCTATCTCATTTAATTTTGGAAGATCGTCTATGGAATTTATATTAAAATAATATAAAAACTCATCAGTAGTTCCGTACAAAATAGGCTTTCCTATTTTATCTAATCTTCCAATTTCTTTTATGAGTTTTTTCTTGGATAGAGTATCTATTGAAGAACTGGATTTTACTCCTCTAATATCATCGATTTCAATTCTTGTTATAGGCTGCTTGTAAGCAATTATTGCTAGAACTTCCATAGTTGTATTGGTTAATCTTGTATTTTTGTTTTTAACAAAAACTTCTTTCAAAAAATCATAATACTCTTTTTTCGTTTGTATTTGATAATTATCGTTAATACATCTAATTTCGAGAGAAGTATTTCTGTAATCATATTCTTTAATTAAATCATTGAGCATATTTCGTGTTTCTTTTTTGCTAAGATGAATTGCTTCAGATATTGAAGAAATATCTAAAGGTTCACCCCACAAAAAAAGAAGGGATTCTATTTTATTGCGAATAATTTTGTCGTCCATAACTACCTCATTAATATCTCAATTTTATCTTCATTTTTTACTACTTTAAGAATATTTGATTTTAATAGTTCTAATAAAGCTAAGAATACAGATATAACTTCATTTCTGTTTGCATTATTAGACAAAAATGATGAAAAATTGTATTTTTTATCTTTTTCAATCTTCCACAATATATCTTCAATACAATCTTCAATTTTGTACTCTTCTGCCTCAATAATTTCTGTTTCTTCGATTATAATTCTATTATCTTCGCTATTTAAAATTTCTAATAAAGTTTCAGATAAAAGATTGATGTCTGGAACAATTAAATTTTCATTTTCTGATTGATAAGCCGACAAATCTTCTTGAATCTTCCTAAAATATTTAGATGAAATATTCTCTAACTCTATCAGTTGTTTAGAAATTTCTTTGAATTTTTTATACTCAATTAATCTTTGTTTAATTAATTCTTCATCAATTTGATCATCTTCATAAAAATTATTTTTAGGTAATAATTTCTTAGACTTTATATATAGCAATGTTGAAGCTAAATAAATGAAATCAGTCAAATCTTTTGTCGTATGGTTTTTCATATTTTCAACTTCTTCAATAAATTTATTTGTAATTTTTGCTAAATCAACATTTTCAATATCTATTTTTTCTTTTTCAACCAAATTCAAGAGTAAATCCATTGGACCATTGAATTCTTCAGTTTCAATTATTAAACTCATAGAGCAATAGCTAACCTTAAAAATCTGTCTATGATAAATGATGTTATAGGATTCAAAACTTTTCCTAAAACACCAGAAAATATCAAAATAAGCAATATAAAATATGTGTATTTTTCGTATTTTGCCATAAAATCCAAAAATTTTCCAGGAAAGAAAGCAGTTATTACTTTTGAACCGTCCAAAGGTGGCACCGGAATTAAATTGAAAACAGCAAAATAGACATTGTACACAATAAATAAGCTCAATATTTCTGATACTACAGGATTAACATGTGAAAATTTAACATACAAAAAAGAAAAAACAAGTCCCAATATTAAGTTTACAGTAACTCCTGCAATTGAAACCAAAAACATTCCCAAATGTCTTTTTCTAAAATTATAAGAATTAATAGGAACAGGTTTTGCCCAACCAAATTTAAATATTATTAAACTTATTGCTCCCAATGGGTCAATATGATCTATAGGATTTAGACTCAATCTTCCCATACTCTTGGCTGTGTTATCACCCATCCAATAAGCAACATAACCATGTGCTAATTCATGAAGAACAATCGTAGGTAGCAATACAAAAATTATTATAATGTAATGGTTAATTGTTTCTAACATTTATTCACATTCCTTAAAATATACAAAATACCCATTATTGTTTTACCGTCAACAATAGCTCCATCTTCAATCATCTGCATCAATTTGTCCTTTTCTATAAGTTCTATATTTAAAAACTCATCATCATCGGCTTCTAATTCATCTTTGAATAAATCTTGTGCCAAAAAGAAACTTACTTTTTCATCACTAAAACCGGGAGAAGAATATGCATCAAATAAGTAAGTTAAATTCTTGCAATTATAACCTATTTCTTCTCTCATTTCTCTAATAGCCGCATCTTTTGGAGTTTCATTATGTTCTATTAATCCAGCTGGTAATTCCATTAATTGTTGATCAATTGCTTTTCTATATTGACTAACAAAAAACAATTTTTCATCCTTTATAGCTATTATGCACACAGCATTAGCGTGCTCTATAATCTCTCTTTTTGAGTATTTTCTATTAGGAAGTTCAACCGTATCAAGTCTTAAATTTAAAATTCTTCCCTCATATATCATTTCACTTTTTATAGTTTTTTCTTCATAATCCATAATTATCTCCTATAATTTTTTAATTCATTTGCTTGATCAATCATTAGTTCTGCTTGCTCAACTGTTGTTTTAGTTATGTTTATACCACCGATTAATCTCGAAATTTCATTTACCTTTTCTTCAGGAGTTAATACTTTTAAAATCGATTTTGTTTCATTATTACAATCAATTTTTTCAATTAAAATGTGGTTATCACTCAATGAAGCTATTTGTGGTAAATGGCTTATTGATATTATTTGTTTATCTTTTGATAAATCAATAAGTTTTTCACCTACTACCAATGCAGTTCTGCCACTTATACCTGTATCTATTTCGTCAAAAATAAGAGTATCAATATCCTCAAAATCAGATATAACTGATTTAAATCCAAGCATAATTCTCGATATTTCTCCACCTGATGCAATAGAAGACATCGGCTTAAATTCTTGACCTAAATTAGTTTTTATAAGAAAATCTAATGAATCATAACCTTTTTCGTTAAATTCGGAAAGTTTATCAAATTTAACTTTAAAATCAGCATGTTTCATATTTAAATCTTTAAGATTTTGAATAATCAATTCTTCTAATTTTGATACAATCTCTTTTCTAATTCGATGTAATTTGTTTGATAATTCAATCCCTTTTTTATTCTCCAATTCAATTAATTCTTTGAATTTTCTTTTATTTTCTGAAATTTCATTGAGCTCTTTTAACCTTTGTTTCAAATCTTGTTTGAATAAGATTATATCTTCAATAGATTTTCCATATTTTCTCTTTAAATTAGTTATTATTGTAATTTTATTTTCTAAATCATTTAATTGGTACTCATCTTGGTAAATGTTTGAGGAGTACGAATTAATTTTCGAAAACAAATCATCCAAATCATAGTAAATTTTATCTAAATCATCTTTGAATGACTTCACTTCGGTATCAAAATCAGAGATTGAGTCCAGCTTGCTTATAATTATATTAAACATAGTATTGATATCTTGTTGATTATAATTTTCATCTGAATACAAGTTTGATATCTCAGCGATATTATTTTTAATCAAGTTGATGTTTGATAATTTATTGTACTCATTTTCAAGCTCTTTTTCATCCAAATTATCAAAATCTATTTGGGATATTTCATCAATTTGGTAATTAATAATATCAAGTTGTCTGTCTTTCTCTTCATTAGTAATATTAAAGCTTTTGTAAGCTTTTTTGTATTCTACAATTTTTTTAAGAATTTCGCTTAATTCAGATTTTATTTTAAAAGTTTCTTCCTTATCAAATGAATCTATTAAATCAATATAAAAATCTTTATTCAAAAGTGATTGAGTTCCATTTTGTCCATGAATATCAACAAATTTACTCATCAACTCACTTAAAGTGTTAAGAGTAATTGACCTATTATTTAATTTATTTATGCTCTTTAAATTAGTATCCACAATTCTTGAAATTATGATTACTCCGTCTTCAACATTGTATCCCATATCTTCTAAAAACTTAATTTTAGAATTGTCGGTAATTGTGAAAGTAGCTTCTACTATGGTTTTTTTTGATGAATCTCTTACAAAACTTTTATTAAATCTTTGTCCTAATAGAAGTTCAAAGGCTTCAATCAAAATTGATTTTCCTGAACCGGTCTCCCCTGTTATTATGTTTAGCCCTTCTGTAAAATCTACATTAATTTTATCTATTATAGCAAAATTTTCTATATAAAGAGAATTTAACATTTTATTACCTAATAATTGATTTGATTTCAGAAACTAATTTTTCCAATCCGGATTTGTCTTCTACGGTTATATATATAGTATCATTTCCAGTTAGTATACCTGCTATATTATCTAATTTAGCATTAGTGATAGCCATCCCACAAACTGTTGCAGTGTGAGATATTGTCTTAATTATAACCATATCCTCATTATGTTTAATCGTCAATACTGCTGATCTAAATATTTTATCCAATCTTTCGTTTAACGAATCGTGTACAGTATCAATTATTGCGTAATGATATTCGCCTTCTCTAGTTTGAACTTTTGAAATTCTTAGTTCTTTTATATCTCTAGAAATTGTAGCTTGTGTCGCTCTAACTCCGTGAGCTTCTAGATAATCTGAAAGCTCCTCTTGAGTTCTTATTTCATTTTCTTCTATTAAATCTAGAATTAATCTTTGTCTTGTGTATTTTTTCATGATTCTACCTCAATTTATTAAATGCTGTTTCAACAACATCTTTGAATTTTATATTTTTATTATCTAAAGTTGTAATATGGATTAAATACTCTATGTTTCCGCTTTTCCCTTTTATTGGGCTGTATGTCATATCAGAAATGTATATCCCTTCACTATTTAGATAACTATTAATATCGTTTATTATAGATAAATGTTCCTTTTTATTATTAATTATATGATTTTTATTTTTTAATTCAAACTGTGGTTTTATTAAAAATATCATTTCACCATTATTTTTCAACATTTTTACAGAATTTGGAATAATCATTTTTAAGGAAATAAATGATACGTCGCAAACTATCAAATCAAATTTTGGATAATCATCAACACTTATATTTCTAAAATTAGTGTTTTCATAAAGATGAACTCTCTTATCATACCTAAGCTCATCAACCATTTGATTAACTCCAACATCTATAGCATACACTTCTTTAGCTCCATTTTTTAATAAAACTTGAGTAAACCCGCCAGTAGAAGATCCGATATCTAGACACAAATCGTGTTTTCCAATATCAAATACATCAAAAGCTTTTAGAAGTTTATATGCCCCTCTTCCAACATACTCAGTGTGTTCTTTTACTTCAACTTCATCCGTGCATACATCAAATGATGGCTTATTGACTAATTTACCTCGATAATAAACCAAATTCTTTTCTATTAATGATTTAGCTTTTGTTCTAGAAGAAGCAAATTTGTTTTCACATAGATATAAATCTATTCGCATATTAGTATTTCCTATCCAATAAATTATTAGTAAGTTCAATTAAAGGTTGTGAATTATCTATATCTTTAATACAATTTATAGCTTTTTGAGAATATTTATTAGCATCTTCAATGCCTTTATCTTTTCCAAAAATTGTAACATAGGTTTTTTTGTTAATTTTTAAATCATTCTCGTAATCCATAATATCGTCAATTATTTGGAATGCCATTCCCAAATTAAAAGCATAATTTTCTAATTTTGATATTGTATCTTGGTCTACTTTACTTAAAATTCCAGCCGATACAGTAGATGCTTTAAGTAAATTACATGTTTTCTTATCATATATTTCAACAATATTATTTTCAGAAATATCGCTGTCAATATCTAAAAGTTGACCTCTTATCATTCCAAAGCATCCTGACTTACTCACGATATAATTTGCAGACTTTGCATCAATATCGTTTTTAATAGACTGAGTTAAAACCTCAAAAGAATAATTTAACAGAGCATCTCCGACTAAGATAGCAATATCTTCTCCGTATTTTTTATGCACTGTTAATTTACCTCTTCTATAATCATCATTATCCATACACTCTAAATCGTCATGTACTAATGAATAATTGTGAATTAATTCTATTGCAAGTGCATAATTTACTGATTCAATCACAGAATTATTAAACATTTGAAAAGTCAATAAAAACAAGAGTGGTCTTAACCTTTTCGCTCCATCGTCAATAAGAGTATATCTCATTGCCTCACCGATTTTGTCATCTGAAAATTTTAAATTTTTTAATGAAGTGTTAATTAAATCAACTATTTCCTTCTTATTCATTATCATCACTTAAAAGCATATTGATTTGAAAATCTTCTTCTTTGTTATCTTTAATTAAAGTCATCTTACCTTCTTGTTCCTTAAGAATAGAACTTAATCTTTTATGAAGTTTCATGCCTTCTTCGTATAATTTTATATTTTCTTCTAGACTTAATTCTCTATCTTCTAACTTTTCAACAATTTCATTTAGTCTTTTTAGACCTTCATCATATTCTCTATATTCATTCATTGAACTTCTCCTTATTTTGAACGAGTGCTTCAAGTTTTCCGTCTTTCATTATTAAACAAATATTTTCATTTTCATTAACATCATCAACTGATTTAATGCTCTTATTATTTTTTAACACTTTTGCATATCCTTTTTCTAAAATAGCACTTGGATTTAAATGCAGTAAATTATTTTTATATGAATCTAAAATCAATTTTTTATATTGAATATTTGAATTCAAGTTTTTCTCCATTATTATTTGAATTTTATCTAACTTTTCAATTTCTAAAGATAATAATTTATCTGGTTTTAATAAAGTTAACTTGTGATAAATATTTAATTCTTGATTGTATTTATCTTTTAAGTTTTTCTTATAAGCTTTTTTAATACTATCTTTCAAAGATTGAAGATTGTCTATGTGTTCTTTGATAATATTTTTCGGCCCAAAAAACTCCAACTGCTTAGCATAATATTCTAATTCTTCATTTTCATCCTTGAATCTTCTTATTAAAATTCTGTTAATTTTAGTGTAGCTATCTTGAAGAAAATATTTTAATTCATTAAAATCTGCCGTAGCGATTTCAGCTGCTGCCGTTGGTGTTGATGCTCTTAAATCCGCTACAAAATCAGAAAGCATAAAGTCATTTTCGTGACCAACCGCACTTATTATAGGAGTATTCGCATTATATATTGTTTTTAGAAGATTTTCATCATTATAAGAATTCAAATCTTCAAAACTTCCTCCACCTCTTCCTACAATCAGAGTATCCAAGTTTAGAGTATCCATATATTTAATACCTTCAATTATTGATTCAGCTGATAGTTCACCTTGAACCGCGCAATGATAAATCAAAATATCGCAGATTGGATACCTTCTCTTTATTGTTCTGCAAATGTCATTAACTGCAGCCCCAGTAGAAGATGTAATTACACCAATAGATTTCGGATATTTAGTAATACTTTTTTTTCTTTTATCTGAAAAATACCCTTCTTGGTCGAGTTTATCCTTTAATTCCAAGTACTTTTGATAAAGATCGCCTGTTCCTGATTTTTTACATTCTTTCACCAAAAGTTGATAAGTGCTTGATCCTTGATACGTTGTTATACTACCTTTTAACTGAACTTTGTCTCCATCTTTTAAATTGATAGTTTTTGCAAGAGACATTGTCTTAAAAATCATACAAGAAATCAGTGCTTTTTCATCTTTTAATCTGAAATATACATGACCAGAAGTATTTTTATTAAAGTTTGAAATTTCACCTTCAACCCAAACATTGGATAGAATTGGATCTTTTTTTAATGTGTTTTGTATATAATCAGAAATCTCTTTTACACTATAAACTTGCATTTTCTTTTCTCTTAAGTATAGATCCTAATACACCATTAATAAAACTGTAAGATTTCTCAGTAGAGTATTCTTTGGCTAACTCTACAGCCTCATTAATAGCAACGCTATCCGGAGTGCTTTCTATGAATAAAATTTCGCAAACTCCAACTTCCAAAATAGAAAGATCCAACTTGTTAATACGATCTAAATTCCATTGTTTTGTATTCTGTTCTATATTATTTACTATGTCATCAATATGTTCAATAAAATTCAGTACAATTTCTCGAAAAAATTCTATATCTTTCTTATTAATATCTTGATATTTGCAAAATTCTTCAATTTTTTGCTCATCATAATTTTCGTTCATATTCATTTCATAGATTAATTGCATTGCGCTTTTTCTAGATTGTCTTCTTGACATATTTCCTCCATGAAAATAACCCTCTAATTAGAGGGTTATTTTAAATACTTATTTTTTCACAAACAACATCTACATTTATGACAACTAACCCCGTCATCATGCCGATATTTTCTTTTATTTTCTTTTGAACTTTATAGCATACATCCTTGATGTTATAATCAGAATCCACCTCAATATGAGCTCTAACATTTACAGCATTATCTAAAATTTCTATTATTACTGATTTTTGAGCACCTTTTTGTATATTTACTTTTTCTGATTGTGGTGTTACAATAGCTTTTACACCTTCAACTTCCATACATGCTTCTGCTGCAATAAGGGAAATTATGTCATTAGAGATCTTAACAGATCCATTATTAAATTTATTATCCATGTTATTCCTCCACACACAAATTTTATCAAAAAATGAAAAAAAATTCAATTTTTAATTTATTATTGCCTCTATAAATTTTTCTGGTTCGAATTTTACTAAATCATTAACTTGTTCACCAATTCCAATGAATTTCACAGGTATTCCAAGTTCCATTTCTAGTGGAAAAATCATTCCACCTTTTGCTGTTCCATCAAGTTTTGTAATTATAGCTCCCGTTAAATCAGTAGAATTCATGAATTCTTTTGCTTGAATGATTGCATTTTGTCCAGTTGTACCATCGACAATCAATAAAACTTCTTTTTTTGCTTCTGGGTACTCTTTTTCAATTACTCTTTTAATTTTATTCAATTCATTCATCAAATTCTTTTTATTATGCAATCTACCAGCAGTATCGCATATAAGTATGTCAGCATCTCTACTTTTCATAGCACTAACTCCATCGAATACAACACTAGCAGGATCAGACCCTTCTTCATGACTTATAATATCAACCTTAGCCCTATTAGCCCATTCAGTAAGTTGCTCTATTGCCGCCGCTCTAAAAGTATCTGCCGCAACCATTAAAACTTTCTTCCCATCTTTTTTGAATTTCATGGCTAATTTACCAATAGTTGTCGTTTTGCCAACCCCATTTACTCCAACAACTAGAATTATCGTTTTATCATTTACATTTAAATTATTATCAATCTTTTCATTTATAATATTTTCTTTTAAAATATCAGATAAAACATTTTTGATTTTTTTAGGATCTTGAATATTATTAAGTTTTACTGTATCTCTCAGTTGATTTACGATTTTTAAAGTTGTCTCCACACCAATATCTGCAGAGATTAATGTCTCTTCTATTTCTTCAAATAATTCTTCATCAACCGTTCTATAGTTAGCTAAAACTTGATCTATTTTATTAGATATATTGTCTCGAGTTTTAAGTAATGAGTTTTTTAACTTTTCAAAAAAGCCTTCCTTACTCTCTTCTTTTTCTTCGATAATATTGTCAGATTCATCATGTTCTTCTTCAATCTCTACTCGATTATTATGATTTTGTTCCTTGACAATTTCTGCATTATTCTCTAATTCTTCATTTTTATCTAAATTTTGATCAGATTCCTTAGATTCTAATTCTTCGATTTGTTGTAAATCTTCTTCACTTATTTTTGATTCATCATCGTCTTTTTTAGATTTAAACTTATCAAAAAATTTATTTAACATATCTCTCTCCTATCTACATCTAATTTAATCATTTTTGATATTCCATCTTTTTCCATACTTATTCCATAAAGTATGTTTGCTATTTCCATTGTACTCTTTCTATGTGTAATAATAATGAATTGAGTTTTTTCTTTGAATTTAATCAAATATTCCTTATATCTCTTGATATTTATTTCATCTAAAGCAGCATCTATCTCATCCAATATGCAAAAAGATGAAGGTCTTGTCTCGAAAATCGCAAAAAGCAAAGCTACAGCTGTCAAAGATCTTTCTCCTCCAGATAGCAAATTCAAACTTTGAAGTTTTTTCCCAGGTGGTTGAGCGGTTATCTCAATCCCAGAATTTAAAACATCATCTTCTGTAAGTTTCAAACTTGCGTATCCGCCATTGAAAAGTTGTTTAAAAATTGCAACAAATTTTGTATTTATTTCCTCAAACTTTTTGGTGAATACTTCCTTCATTTCTTTGTTAAGTTTATTAATAGCGCTCATAATGTCTTCTCGAGATTCGATTAAATCATTTTTATTTTTTGTCATAAAATCAAATTCTTTTTTTACTGATTCATATTCTTTTATACTATCGACAGAAAAAGATCCAATATTTCTTAAATCATTAGTTATTTTATTTATTTCTTTTTGACTAATTTTAATATCTGGGTTAGATTCTACTGTATCGATATTTATATCATACAGTTCGTTAATATCTATTTTTATGTTATTTAGTTTTTCTGTTGTGTTTAGTGCTTTTTCAATCAATGAGTTGTTACTAATTTCTGTTTTTTGAAATTTAGCATTAGAATCGTATATTGATTGTTCAACGCTAGATAGTTCCATTTTGAAATTATTTAAATTTGTCTTCATTTCTAGAATTTCACTATTTAGATTAGAAATCACATCATCATAATCAATGGTTTTAGATTTTATATTTGCTTTATTATTCGTATATTCAGAGATATTTTTATGAATTTCTTCAATTTTTTCTAAATTAGCCCTGTAATTATCGTCCAAATATTCTTTTCTGATTTTCACATCATTTAACTGATTAGTATATATATTTAAATCTCTTTTTATAGATGAGTATTCTGACTTTACACTTATAAGATTCATCTTATCAGAATTATATTGTTCTTGTAATTTATCAATTTCTGAATACAAATTTTTTAACTCTTTTTCCAATGTCGATATTTTATTAGATAAGTCACTTTCTTCTATATCGTTAGTTTCATTATTTGAAGTACTTGAACTCAATTTGCTTTCAAAATCATTTAAATTAGACCTTAAATATTTAATTTCTAATTGCTTATCTTTTATTTTAGTGTTTATATTATCCTTGTTTTCTATCAAATGTTTTAAATTATCTTCAATATTATCCAGATTAGATTTCTTCGTATTAACTATATCAATATTTTCATCATATAATTTTTTTAAATTATTGTAGTCATTGACGCAATTTTTATATAAATTTTCAACAGATTCCAAACTATTTTTTGTAGAAAGTATTGAGTAGTTTGATGCTTTTTTGTATCCGCCTACCATTGAGCCCCAACTATTGATAATATCACCATCTAATGTAACGATTCTAAAATTCTTGTATTTAGAACTTACAATTATTGCATTATCCATATTATCGGTAACCAATGTTTTTTGTGCAAAATAATCTATTATATCTCTATATTGCTCATCAGACTTAATAAATTGGTTCAAATGACCTAAAACTAGATTGTCATTTACATAATTAAAGTTTTTTGGCTTTATTTTGTTTAAAGGTAAAAATGTCAATCTTCCGATTTTATTTAACTTCAGAAAATTAATCAATTCTTTACCATCATTTTCGTTTCTAACTATTATGTTTTGAAATGCTGAGGACATAATTGCATCAACAGATTTTTCATATTTTTTTTCGACACTAATCAAATCGCCAAGTGTTCCTATTACTTTATCTTGTAAATTGGGATTTAACCTTTTAAAAAAGTTTTGTACTGTAAAATTATATCCTTCGTGATTATCGAGAGTATTCTTCAAAAACAAATATTTGTTCTTACTATTAACTAATTCTTCTTTTAAATTCGATAATTTATCCTTAATATTAATTAAATATTTTTCCTTGTCAGTTAAAAATTTGTAAATTTCTTGTTTTTCTTTATTTAAATCATCTAGGTTTTTGTCACCCTCAGCAATTAATAACTCATAATTTTTTAATTCCTCAAGTAATTTATTCAATTGATTTTCATATTCTTGTTTTTGTATAGTTATTTCTGATATTTCTTTTAATCTTTGTTTTTCAACGGCAGCTCTGGATGACTTCTCTATAATAAATTGTGTGTAAATCTCTTTTAAATTATTTAGATCTTCTAATTTTTTTTCACTTAACTGCTTTTTTATTTTAAGATTATTCTCAATATCATCAATTTTAAAGTTTTCTATGATTGAATTTAAATCACTAACTTTCTTTTCAGAATCTTTTATTATTTTTTTCAAGTTTTCAATTTTTGATTCTAAATTTTTGATTTCTAATGTGTAATTGTCATTTTCATTTGAAAGTCTTTCTAGTTCATAATTACTATTTTTAAGCCTTTCTTCATTTAATTGAATATCTGACTCATTTTTGATTTTTTGACTTTTTATATCCGAAAGTTCTGAAATTTTCAATTCAGTATCAATATCTGCCTTATTAATTTTCTCCAATAATTCTTTTCTTTTATTTTCAAATTTTTCGAGCTTTGATTTTAAACGAATTAAACTCTCATCATTAATATCTTTTTGTTCAATTACATCATTCAATGTGAGAGATAATTTCTCAATATCTAAAATAGCTTTTTGGATTTCCATTTCTTTAAGTTTTTCTTCCAGAATAATACCTTTTTTTGCCTTCTTACTTTCTTTTTCCAAATAATCCAGCCTATCAACTTGTGAAATTAGAATATCCTCAATTCTTAATAAGTTTTCATTAGTCTGTTCAAGTTTCTTTACACTTTGTTCTTTAATGTATTTTTGTTTTGAAATTCCTGATGCCTCTTCAAATAATTCTCTTCTATCTTCACTTTTTGAGGATAAAATTTCATCGATTTTGCCTTGACCTATTACAGAATATCCTTCTTTTCCAATTCCAGTATTTAGAAATAACTCCTTAACATCTTTAAGTCTAACTTGATTTTTATTAATGTAATATTCACTTTCTCCAGTTCTGAATACTCTTCTGGTTACGGTTATTTCTTGATAATCAATATCCTTCCATAAGTCATTTTCAAAAGTTATTGACACCTGTGCAAAATTAACAGGTTTTTCTTTTTGAGTTCCTGCAAAAATAACATCTTGCATTTTATTACCACGTAAATTTTTCGCAGATTGTTCACCTAAAACCCATAATATCGCATCAGAAATATTTGATTTTCCACTACCATTTGGTCCCACAATCGCAGTTATGGGATTATCAAAATTTAATTTTATTTTATCTTTAAAAGATTTAAAACCTTGTATTTCAACTGATTTTAATCCCAAAACTACACCTCTTTTGCAATATTTTTAAATATATTATTCAAATCAATATCAATTCTTTTATTGTCGAGAATGAAGTAATTATTATCTGAATTACAAAATTTTATATTTTTTAACCCATATTTTTTTGTAAAATACAGTTTATTCTCTTTGTTAAATCCTACAAAATTATTCAATATATTTGGTTTTACATGTATCTCTAAAGATTGTATTTTACGATTTTCTAAAACATAATCTACGACTTTTCTATACAAATTATCTTCTACCAATTGTCTATAATTAGGATGAATAGCTCCTGCAACTACATCTTTTCCATCTTTAATGTTATCGGTATTCAACAATCCTAACCTAATAACAGGTATATTAGCCTCAATAAATTTCAAGTATATTTTTGTAGAATTATCTACAGATTCATCTAAAGATTGAGGAGTATATTTATTCGTTTGAGTATAATTTTCAAGTAAGGTATTTTTAATAACCAAAGTTGGATAAATTCTTACAAAATCTGGTTGTAATTTGATTAATTCATCCGCAGTGTATAAATCCATATCTGAAGTTGATTTATATAATCCTGTCATCATTTGAAGCCCTAATTCAAAACCGAATGATTTTATAAGTTTAGTTGCAATTCTAACACAATTACTATCATGACATCTTAAATTTGAATCCAAAACACTGTCTACCATTGACTGAACTCCTAATTCTATAGTTTCAACATTGTATTCTTTCAGAATCTTCAAAATATGCTCATCAATGTAATCAGGTCTTGTAGACAATCTAATCGATTTAACTTTGCCAGCTTTAATGAATTTATTAGCAATTTTTAAATAGTCTATCATTGCGGATTCTTCTATTCCAGTAAAAGAGCCACCATAAAAAGCTATTTGAATATCATTTTTTGATCTGTCAGGAAAGTTTGATAGTTGATTGTTAATTTCATTTCTTATTTCTTCTTTTTGAACAACTTCAACATAATTAGTTATCTTGCGTTGATTACAAAATATGCAATCATTAGGGCAGCCCAAGTGAGGAATGAACAACGATACAATGTAGTTTTTCTTACTCATTTATAACCCTTAATCTAATCAAGGCATTTCTTGCTGCATCCTGTTCTGCGTGTTTTTTTGAAGAACCAAATCCAGATCCTATAACTAAGTTACCTTCATAAACATCAACATAGAATTTCTTGTCGTGATCTGGACCTTCTTCTTTAACAATCTTGTACTTTAATTTATCTCTTGAATTTTTTTGATTATTTTCCTGTAACATAGTCTTATAGTCAATAAAACTAGACTTTGTTTCTATTTCAGCTATGAATAGACTTTTAAACTTATTTTCTACAATTTTAAAAGCCGATTCATAACCAGAATCCAAATATATTGCGCCAAAAACAGCTTCAAAAGTATCAGCTAGAACACTTGGTTTCTCACTTCCACCTGAAATAAATTCTCCATGACCCATCATTAAATACTTCCCTAAATCTAAATGTTTAGCCATATTTGAGAATGATTTCTCACATACCATTTGACTTCTAATTTTTGTCATAGCGCCTTCTTTTAATGAAGATTTACTATTATATAAGAAATCACTAACAATTAGATCTAATACTGAATCTCCTAAAAATTCCAATCTTTCATTTGAAATATCCTTGTATGATTTATTTTCGTTGCCATACGAACTATGAAAAAAAGCCAGGTTTAACAGATTAATATCTGTAAACCTGTAATCTAATTTTTCTTCTAATTCATGTAGCATTTCAATTCTTGCTTTATCCACAATTATTTGCCTTGTGCCCTTTCAATTTCATTCACTACATCTTCTACATTTTTTAATTCTGATAATCTTTCATCATCAAGTTCAATGTCGAATTCTTCTTCTACATCCATAACAATCTCTAATAATCTAACAGAATCAGCCTTCAAGTCTTCTACAAATCTAGTATTTTCAGTAATATCATCTCTGCCAAATTCGCTTTTTAATCCTTCGATAACTTTATCGTAAATCTCTTTATTCATTTGCTAACTCCTTTTTTAATTTATTTGTAACATCTTGTTCTATGAATTTTATAAGTGTTAAAATTCCTGACCTAATCGCATCTCTATTAGAAGATCCATGAGCTTTGAAAACTGGCTTTTTAGTTCCTAAAAAAGGTGCAGATCCAACACTATTATAGTCAATACCTGAGCTCATTGATTTAATCATAGGAATAATAGATTTTTGTGATTGTTCATCTAGTTTAGAAATTTTCGATTTCGCCAATGTTTTTATAAACTCGACAGATCCTTCGATTGTTTTGAGAAGAATATTTCCTGAGAAACCATCAGTAACAACTATATCAAAATCGCCTTTTAACACGTCTCTGGCTTCAACATTTCCCTTAAAATAAGGATATTTTGATAGTGTTTTATAAGTTTCTAACCTTAAAGAATCTCCCTTATGTTCCTCAACTCCTATATTTAATAAACCAACTTTGCAATCCTCTTTACCTAAAATATTTTTAGAATAAACATAACCCATTTTTGCAAATTGTTCTAATAAGTCAGACGTAACATCCACATTAGCACCAACATCTAGCACTACAACTTCACCTTTTAAACTAGGTACTGTAACCATTAAACAAGGTCTAGTGACATTATCTAGCCTTTTTGTGATTAGTGTAGCCCCTGTTAATAAAGCACCTGTAGATCCCGTTGATAAAAGTCCATCATAATCATGATTCAATAAATCAAAACATTTTCTCATACTAGAGTCTTTTTTCGATCTGATTGCTTTTGTCGGTGACTCATTATTTTCAATAGTTTCTGTTGCATTTACATAATCTATTTTTTCTTCATATCTTTTGTTTACAATTTTTCTATTTTCTTCTTCATTTCCTACTATTGTTAAGTTAAAATCTTTTTGTTCAAGAGCCATTAATGCTCCCTCTATTAGTTCTGCTGCTCCTTTATCAGAACCTAAAGTATCTAATAAAATTTTCATACTTCACCTCTAGTATATTCTATCACAATATTGTATGTTAGAACATTAAACACATAAAAAAGCCGCTTAATATTAATTAAACGGCTCTCTTTTAATTAGTTTTGTTCTGAATTATCTACAACTTGTTTTCCATCGTAATACCCACATTCTTTACATACTCTGTGAGGTAATTTTGGAGATCCACAATTAGGACATGTAGTTATAGTAACTCTTGGTAATTTATACGAAGAAGCTCTTCTTTTATCTCTTCTAGTTTTAGAAGTTTTTCTCTTTGGTACTGCCATGCTACACCTCCTTAAGGACTTCAGTCCTTAAAATTTATACAAACAACGTAGTTAATTATAATATAATAATGTTAAGTTGTCAATAAATTTATTATTATTTTGCTAAATCCAAAGTGTCTCTAGCAATCATTAATTCTTCGTTTGTTGGAACTACGTAAACTTTAACTTTTGAATCATCAGCTGAGATTAAAGCTTCTTCACGAGTATTATTCTTTTCAAGATCTAATTTAACTCCTAGTTCTTCAAAAGTATCTAATATATCTTTTCTCATTGAAGATGAATTTTCGCCAATACCACCAGCAAAGCAGATTGCGTCAACATGACCTAATTCTGCCATGTATCCACCGATATATCTCTTAACTCTTTCAATGAACATATCTAGTGCTAATTGAGCTCTATCATTTCCTTTTTCAGCTTCTTCTTCTAAGTCTCTAAAGTCAGAACTAATTCCTGAAACTCCCAATACACCAGATTTTTTGTTTAAGATTTGGTTCATTTCGTCAGCTGAGTATCCTTTTTCATTCATTAAGAATGTCATAACAGTTGGATCCAAATCACCACTTCTAGTTCCCATTAAAAGTCCTTCTAATGGAGTAAGTCCCATTGATGTGTCATAGCATTTTCCATTTTTAACAGCTGCTATAGATGAACCATTACCCAAATGAACTGTAATAATATTAATATCATCTTTACCTAATAATTGTTGAGTTCTTAAAGTAATGTATCTATGGCTAGTTCCGTGGAAACCAAATTTTCTTAATCTGTAATCTTCATAGTATTCGTATGGAATAGCGTACATATAAGTTTTAGCTGGCATTGTTTGGTGAAAAGCAGTATCGAATACAGCAATGTTTTTCTTTCCTGGAGCTAATTTTTCACAAGCTTCAATTCCCATTAAGTTAGCTGGGTTGTGAAGTGGTCCAAATTTAATAAATTCTCTAATCTTGTCTTTAACCTTGTCGTCTATAACGCAAGATTCAGTTAATTTATCTCCACCGTGTAATACTCTATGACCAATAGCAGATACTTCATCTAAGCTCTTAATAACTCCATATTTTTCGTCTAATAGAGCATCAAAAACATGATTAATTGCTTCTGTATGATCTTTCATTGGTTCTTCAACTACTAATTTTTCTCCATTAACTTTATGAGTTAATTTAGAACCTTCGATCCCGATTCTTTCTACTAATCCCTTACATAATACACTTTCATCAGTCATATCAAATAATTGATATTTTAATGAAGAACTACCACAGTTAATTACTAATACTTTCATTTTTTCCTCCTATTTTTTACCTAATTTACTTTCTTTTCCATGAATCAATCTATTTATATTTGTTCTATGCTTAAATAATGAAATTATTCCAAGCAAAATATAAACTAAACCAATGTAAAAGTCTTTTTTGATGTAAATTAATCCATATATAACAGCTGAGATACATCCCAAAATGCTTCCTAGTGAAACATATTTAGTTATAAGTACAACTATTAAAAACAAAATTAATAAAATTAAAATTTGTAAAGGTTGAGCGAATAACAAAACGCCAAAAGACGTTGCAATACCCTTTCCACCTTTAAAATTATAAATAACTGGTAATATATGTCCTAATACACATAAAAACCCACATATTAGTATACCCAAACTACCAAAAAATTTAAACCCCAGAGCAGCACATAAATATCCTTTAAGAAAATCAATCACAAAAGTTGCCAATCCAACCTTAATTCCATAAACTCTTAAAGCATTAGTAGCTCCTGCATTTTTACTTCCGTAATTTCTTATATCTTGTTTATAAATTAATTTTGAAAGGACAATAGATCCACTTATATTACCGATGAAATAACAGATTATTCCAAGTATTATTAAACATAAATAATTCACTATTTTCCCCTAGTCTTAAACTCAAATTGCAAAGGAACTCCTTCAAAACTAAAGTTTTCCCTAAGTTGATTTTCTATATATCTTTGATATGAGAAATGCATCAAATCATTTCTATTTATGAAAACTAAAAATTTTGGTGGTCTAGCTTCTATTTGCGTAATATAAAATATTTTTAATCTCATACCTTTATCTGATGGAGGTGGATTTAATAGCACAGCTTTTGAAATTACATCATTTAGTACACCTGTGCTTATTCTCATTGAATAATTATTGTCAACTTTCTCGATTTCAGTAAACAAAGTATCTATTCTTTTATTCTCTTTAACACTAATAAATACAATTGGAACATACATAACAAATCCCAATTTCGTTCTGATTTCTTTTTTGAAATCATTCATTGTGTTTGTTTCTTTCTCAACAAGGTCCCATTTATTTACAAGAATTATCATTGCTTTACCTTGGTCATGTGCGTATCCCAATATTTTAGTATCTTGTTCGCTAACTCCTTCGGTAGCATCAATCATCAATACGCAAATATCTGATCTATCGATAGCTGATAAAGTCCTTACAACAGAATATCTTTCAACTTCTGTATCGATTTTTTTTCTCTTTCTAAGACCTGCTGTATCTATAAATATATACTCATTACCTTTATAATTAATTTTCGAGTCTATGGCATCTCTTGTAGTTCCAGCAATATCTGTAACTATCATTCTCTCTTCGTTTAATAAATTATTAATCAGAGAACTCTTACCTACATTTGGCTTACCAATCAAACAAACTTTTGTTATATCTTCCTCAGATTCTGTATCTGAATTATCATCAAATTTTGATACTATTGCTTCTAATAAATCTCCAAGTCCCATAGAATTTGAAGCACTTATAGGAAATATTTCGTAAAATCCAAGATTATAAAAATCATATACATTATCTTGTTGTTTTATATGGTCAATTTTATTTACAACCAAAATTACGCTCTTTTTAGTTCTTCTAAGCATATCGGCAACTTCCATATCAATAGGAGTAATACCTTGTTTTCCATCAACCATAAATAAAATTACATCAGCAGTTTCTATAGCTAATTCTGTTTGTTTTTTTATATTCTTAGTTATGATTTCATTGCTTTTTGGTTCCAAACCGCCCGTATCTACAACTGTAAAATATTTATTTTGCCACTCTGCTTCCATGTACAATCTATCTCTTGTAACACCGGGATCATCTTGAGTTATGGCAATTCTTTTTTTTATTAATTTATTGAATAATGTGGATTTTCCCACATTAGCTCTTCCTACAATAGCAACAACTGGTTTTGCCATGTTATCACCTCATTTCTCTATAAATGATACCATAAAATGCTTCAATTATACAATATTTCATAAAAAAATAAAGCTAATACTAAACATTTATTTAGTATTAGCTTAATATTTATCTATTTATTGGGAATTGATTCATCAATTCTACAACATCTTTTTTAATATCTTCAGCAGGTCTACGTTTCTTTAATGCATCTAACATAAATTCTGCTACTTTAGAAGCTTCTTCTTCCTTCAACCCTCTAGTTGTAATTGCTGGAGTACCAATTCTAATACCACTTGTTACAAATGGTGTTTCAGGATCATTTGGAATAGTGTTTTTATTAGTTGTAATATTTACCTCGCTTAATAAAGCTTCAGCTTCTTTTCCTGTCATATTAAAGCTTCTACAGTCGATTAGTAATAAATGGTTATCAGTTCCACCAGATACTAATCTTACATCATTATCTAAAAATACTTTTTCCATTGCTTTAGCATTCTTTAAAATTTGATGTGTATATTCTTTAAATTCAGGTTGTAAGTCTTCTTTGAAACATACAGCTTTTGCTGCAATAATATGTTCTAATGGACCACCTTGGAATCCAGGGAATACTGATTTATCTATTAATTTTTTGTGTTCTTCTTTACAAAGAATAGCTCCACCTCTTGGGCCTCTTAATGTTTTATGAGTAGTTGTAGTTACAAAGTCTGCATAAGGTACAGGACTTGGATGATCTCCAGTAGCTACTAACCCAGCAATATGAGCCATATCAACCATTAAATAAGCACCAACTTCATCTGCTATTTCTCTGAATTTTTTAAAGTCTATAACTCTTGGGTATGCAGAAGCCCCTGCAACGATTAATTTTGGTTTATGTTTTAAGGCTAGTTCACGAACGTTTTCATAATCTATAGTTTCAGTTTCAGGGTTTACACCATAGTCGACGAAATTATAGAATTTACCTGACATATTTACTGGTGATCCATGAGTTAAGTGTCCACCTTCTGTTAATCTCATGCCTAATACTGTATCACCAGGTTTTAAAACCGCTACATAAACAGCAATATTAGCATTTGCTCCACAGTGAGGTTGAACGTTAGCATGATCTGCATTAAATAATTCTTTTAATCTATCTATAGCTAATTGTTCTATTTTATCAACATGTTCACAACCGCCATAATATCTTTTTCCAGGATAACCTTCAGCGTACTTGTTTGTTAATTCAGTACCCATAGTTTCAAGTACTGCTTTTGAAACAAAGTTTTCTGAGGCTATCAATTCGATATGTTCTTCTTGTCTTTTTATTTCATCATTTAGATGACCAAAAACCTCTGGGTCAAAATTTTCTAAATTTTGTCTACAATTATTCATACAAACCTCCAATTATTTTCGTGATATGAACTAGGTCCTTATCAACAAATTTTTTATCTATAAATTTTACAATTATATAGCCAATTAATAATCCTACAAGTCCTATACCAAAAGATGCTAATTCAAAATTTCCTATTTTATTTTCCAAAATAGAATATGATGATATAAGAGCAATTAGGAAAAATGCTAAAGGCACTAAATACAACAATGCTGTATATTTAAGCATTGAAGAATCGTCACCTGAAATTTGCACTCTATCTCCTACCTTAGCACTTATATAGTTTGCACATTCTATAACTTGCGTTTGATGTTCACAACCTGAACATTTGCTACAACCTTCACCACCACAAGCTCCTTTTCTAGTAATTAGAACAGATGCTTTTGTGGATTCAGTTTTTATAACCATTCCTTCTTTTGCCAAAAAATTACCTCAATTCTTTAATAACATAAGATGCAATCATAAGTCCGACACATGAAGGTACAAAGCTTATACTTGCCGGAGCATTTCTTCCATTTGAAGATAGAACTTCTCCTGACCTTTGTTCATCAGACCAAATGCATGTAAGTTTGTCAACGTTTCTTCTTTTTAGCTCTTTTCTCATTACTTTAGCCATTGGACAAGTGTGGGTCTTTTTAATATCCGTAATTCTAAAAAGAAAAGGATTTAGTTTCGATCCCGCACCCATAGAACTTATCAACTTAATATCGTTTTTATAACAATACTCAGCCAAATCTAGCTTCGCTGATATTAAATCAATAGCGTCTATAACATAATTATAATCTTTAAGATTAAATAAATCAACAGTAGAATTATCAAACTTTTCCCTAAATTTAATAACTTTGCAATTCGGATTAATTCTGTGAATTCTTTTTTCAAATTCATCTACCTTATAATTTCCAACAGTATCTTCCAAAGCTATAATTTGGCGATTGATGTTTGTTATATCGATAGTATCATAATCTACTATTGCTAATGTTCCTACTCCACATCTAGCCAAAGCTTCTATTACAAAACCTCCAACTCCACCGCAGCCAATAACAGCTACTTTGGAGTTGATGATATTTTCTAGGTCATTTTCGCCTATTAGAAGTTTTGTTCTTTCAAATCTTTTATCCATACTAATCTAATTTGATGTGAATTTCTTTAAGTTGTTTCTCGTCAACATTTGATGGAGCACCAGTTAATAAATCTGTAGCAGATTGTGTTTTAGGGAATGCTATAACATCTTTGATATTATCAGTTCCAACTAATAACATCATAAGTCGATCCATACCATACGCTAATCCACCATGTGGAGGTGTTCCATAGTTAAAAGCTTCTACAAAGAAACCAAATTTGTTTTCAATCATTTCTTCAGTTAATTCTAATGCTTCGAACATTTTCTTTTGTAAATCAGAATTGTTAATTCTTATAGAGCCTCCACCAATTTCATCTCCATTACATACAATATCGTAAGCTTTAGCTCTTACTTTTTCCTTGTCAGTTAACAAATATTGAATGTCTTCTTCTTTTGGCATTGTAAATGGGTGATGCATTGCTACAAACCTGTTTTCTTCTTCGTCGAATTCAAATAATGGGAAATCAACTATCCAAACAAATTCGAATGTATCATTGTCAACCAAATTCATATCTCTTGCAATTTTGTTTCTTAATGCACTTAATCCATTAAATACAACATCATTTTTGTCTGCTAGTATAAATATCAATGCATTTTCGTCTTCTTTTGTAGATTCAATTATCGAATTCATTTCTTCATCAGATAAGAATTTTTTAATTGAAGATTGAATTTCTCCATCGTGAACTCTTATCCAACTTAAACCTTTAGCACCGTATTCTTTTACAAATTTTTCTAATTTGTCAATTTTTTTACGTGAGTATTCACTTTCATAATTACCAATATTGATACATCTAACGCTCTTATTTTTATCATTACAACTTGAGAATACTTTGAATTCTGAATCTTTTACTAATTCAGTGATATTTTTCAATTCAAATCCAAATCTCAAATCTGGCTTGTCGCATCCATATCTTTCCATAGCTTCTGCGTAAGTCATTCTCTTAATAGGAGTTGGAATATCAATTCCTCTAATTTCTTTGAAAAGTTTTTTAATCAAGCCTTCATTCAATGTCATTACATCTTCTTGATCAACAAAACTCATTTCCATATCCACTTGAGTGAATTCCGGTTGTCTATTCGCTCTCAAATCTTCATCTCTGAAACATTTAACGATTTGGTAGTATCTGTCCATTCCACTAATCATAAGAAGTTGCTTCATTAACTGTGGTGATTGTGGCAGTGCGTAGAAACTGTGTTCATTTACTCTACTTGCAACCAAATAATCTCTAGCTCCTTCTGGAGTTGGCTTTCCTAAAAATGGAGTTTCAATTTCATAAAATCCATTTTCATCTAAATAATCACGAATTAATTTATTAGTTTTGGCTCTTAATTTTAAATTATTTTGTAATTTAGGTTTTCTTAAATCCAAATATCTGTACTTTAACCTAACAGCTTCTTGAGCATTATCATCATCTTTAATGTAAATTGGAGGAACATTCGCTGTATCTAAAACAATTAGTTCATTAGCTATAACTTCAATTTCTCCAGTAGGAATGTTATTGTTTTTTGATTCTCTTTCTCTAACATCACCTTTTACACATAAAACATATTCGCTTTTAACATCTTTTGCTTTATCGAAAATCTCTTTGTTATCATCCTTTATAGCTATTTGAGTTATTCCTGTGTTATCTCTCAAATCTATAAAGATAAGAGATCCTAAATTTCTTTCTTTTTGAACCCATCCCATAAGAATGACTTCTTTGTTAACATCACTTAATCTCAACTCCCCACACATGTGAGTACGTCTAAGATTTCCCATACTATTCATAAAAAACCTCCTAAAATATAAAAAACCCGTCCTTATGATAAGGGACGAGTTAAATCGCGGTACCACCCTAATTAGGTAAACCTCACTTTAATTTATAACGCTATCAAGCGGAAAATTCGACTCAAAAATGTCTGCAATTACTATGAATAATAAGTCACACCAACCCTTATCTCTCTGAAAATCAATCATAATGCGCTCTTTTTATCTTTGTCTTTATAACAAAATTATATTCAAAAAACTTTCAATTGTCAAACCATCTATTTTTTTCTTCTGTTTTTATAAAAAGCGATAATTTCGTTTAGTTCATCGACCTTAAAAATTAAAATACAAGTTAAATAACTAATTCCTGCAACAATTATAGACATCATTAATGATAATGTATTTGAAAATTTCATATTTGTAGTTTTAAATGTAATATAAGCTAATGCTCCCATTATTAACGATGAAATCAACATCTTAAAAATATTTACAAAAGATGATTTTGTAGAACTAAAATCCCCAATTTTTTTGTGTAATCTCATTATTATCATAATTGCTCCAATTAGATTTGCAAAACTTGTTGCTACTGCTAATCCTACCAATCCAAAAACTCTGGATAAAATAATATTTCCTATGATATTTATAGCAACCATAATAACAGAATTAATTGTAGGAGTTTTTGTATCATTCATAGCATAAAATGATTTCGACAAGATATCTCTGATGGCAGTTCCTATTATTCCCAAAGCGTAGAAGAACATACAAACTGATGTCATAGCAATATCATTCATTGTGAAAGCTCCCCTAAAGAACAGCATCTTAGTAATAGGATAGGATAATACCAAAAGTCCAATTGTCGCCGGGATTGCTAAAATACAAATCATAGACATTGATTTCATTATGCTATCTTTCATTTTATTCAAATCATTAGCAATAAAATTTCTAGACAATTCTGGATACACAATTACAGAAATATTTGCTATAACAATTCCCGTTACAAATTCAATAAGCCTCGATGCATAATTTAGAATTGGAATACCATTAGCTGAAACTGTAGATGCTATCGACTTATCTACCATAACATTGATTTGATTTACCGATACTCCCAAAATTATCGGAATTGATAAAAGAACAATCATCTTTACATTTTTATCTGAAAAATCTAAAATCTTATGATATTTAAAATTCTTTCTTTTCGTTATAAATATGTAAGGTAAATATTGGAGCGCATTTCCCAATAACAAACCAATTCCAACTATCATATTATTATCGTACTTATTGGAAATTACAAGAGCAAGTATAATGAAGAAATTCATTATAAAACCTTGTAAATTTTGAACTACAAAATGATTATTCGCATTCAAATATCCCTTGAATACACATGACATTATAGAAGGAACTATTGACAATAAAGTCAATCGCATGAATTTTATAGTTAATTCTTTTGTATATCCAGTAAATCCTGGAGCGAAAATTTTAATTACAGATGGTGTAAAAATCTCAAGTATTACTATTAATGCTAATATTATAATAACAACTATATTGTTAATATTTGATGTAAATATATCTCCTTCTTCTTTTCCTTTTTCGTGTACTATTTTATTGTATATAGGAATAAAAGAAGTTGAAATTCCCGCCGAAAACAAGCTAACTATCGTAATAGGTAGTATTTGTGATACCAAAAAAGCATTAGCTACGGGTCCATTTGTTGGAAAAAAGTAAGCTAGAGTAGTTTCTCTCACTAAGCCTAATACTTTTGATAATAGTGTAATTATCATCAGTATAATTGCAGTCTTTTTCATAAGTTTCTCCTATTATATTTCAAAAATTTCTTGATTGTGATATTATTTATATTATAGATAATAACACAGGTCTAATGATAATTAAAGGTGATAACATGAATATTAGATTATTGGTAAAAAAAATGGATGATTTGGTAGATTCATCAGACATAAAAATTTTAAATGATATTGATAATATTTCATTAAATTCCATTTCTGATAGCAAAAATACATTATCGATATTGGAGTATGACAAAAACATTGTTTATCCTAAAACTTCAAATATTCTCTTAATTAATGCAGAAGATGAAATTTTGGAAAATGAAAACTCAAATATTATTTATTCAAAAGAAGACGATATATTTAAAGTTTACGAAACCGCAAACTTACTTTTATTAGAAAATTCAAGGTTTTATAATAAATTGTATAATATAATATCAAATCATGAAGCTGTTAATAATTTGCTTTTAACAATTAAAGATTATTTTGGTATCAATGTTTGCCTATTGAATTCTAATAAAAAGTTGTTATTAAACACTTTTGACTTTTCAACAATAAAAAAGATTTATCCACTTGAAATCAAAAAGAAAAGCCTAAGCAAATTATACGGATATCTCGCTTTTGAAACTATTGAAGATGAATATGAATTTGAATTCAGAAAAATTTCCAAAATAATTTCAACATATATTTATAACAATGTAAATGGGCTGATAAATTCAAAAGAAGACATATACAGCACCATTAAGAATTTGATTTCTGGAAATATTACAGAAAAAGACGAAGAAAATATCGCAAATATAGGTTGGAAAACAGATGACAATTACGATATTAATGTAATTAAAATCGAAGGTGGTTTATTCAAATACCAAGACATGTTTTCACATGGTAACAGATTTGTTTTGGATTATCCGATGTATATGTATTCTGTATTACAAGAAGGATACCTTGTGTTATTAACTAATAATAAAATTAAATATGTTTCATCAGTAAAGACAAATTTAAACTTCTTTACTGAAAAATACGACTTAAAAAGCATTAAATTATCACTAAAAAACAACCTATTCAATTTGAAAAAAGCTTATGATTTGTCTAGAAGAATTTTAGAAAACAATATAGAATTAACTGATAACATAAACGATAATTGCTGTAAAATCATATATGATTTAGTATGCTTGGATTCTGAAATAGAAATTTTAGTTCCAGAATTCATCTATAAACTAAAATATGACGATATAAATAATGGCACAGACCTTCTCAGAACATTATACTTTTATCTTGTAGAAGAACGTTCATTAATTAAGGCATCTCAAAGACTGAATGTACACAGAAACTCCATTGTTTATAGAATAAACAAAATTAATGAATTAGTAGATATTAATTTGGATTGTTATAAAGCAAGAAAAAACATAATAAGCGCTTTGGAAATCATCGACCGATTGGATAATACTCTAAAAATAACTGAAGAAGACCTTTAATGGTCTTCTTCTATTTTTTGCAATAATTGCATTGCCATATTAAATATATCTTCATGAACATCATCATATGAAACTAAAGTAGATAATGTGTCTTTGGCTTTTGCTACTCTATTACAGTTAAGTTCAATTACTGCTTTATTGTATAATAATATTTCATTATCTTGATGAATTTTCAGTCCCCTATTTAGAACCTGGATAGATTTATCGAAATCATAATCGTTAAAATACGCCACTGACATATCATTGTACAAATCTACATGATCAAATCCCATATTTTCTGCTTTTTCAAAATACTCAATAGCTTTTTCAAGATCATTCATGTTCAAATAACATTTGCCCATCAAATATACAATTCTTGATGTTTTTTCCAAGTTTTCAAAAATTTCTAACGCGTTTTTAGGTTTAGAATTGATTAAAGTAGTTGCAAAATCCAAGTCTCTAAGTGGTTTTATATCATCCATCAATCGTTCAACTTCATCGATTACTATTTGAACTCTTTTTTCGTCGTAATCATTTGGTGATGTTGCCATTTTATGCGTATTTTTCAAATAATCATAAGCTTTAATATAATTATGATTTAGTAATTCTAGATTTGCAAGTTCAACAAAATTAAGGAAAAAATCAGGATAATCTGCAACATTTTCGTTTAATACTCTAAAAGCTTCCTCAATGAATGTACTAGCATTAAATTCATCTTCAAGAGCCATCAATCTTAAGCAATAAGCATAGTAATAAGCATTGTCCGGAATATCAGATTTTAATATATCATTTGTTCTAAAATAAATAACGGCTTCTTTTGGGTTTGAAATCTTTTCAACTCCCATAGATATTATTGATTTTTCAATATCAGGAAAAATATTGTACATAATATCTGTGTAGTTTACACAGTATTTAAATGTTCTATCGTAAGCTATGTTATAAATCATACCTTTAATTATTAATTCCAAGTCGAAGTTTTTGACAAAATCGTCATTCTTGACTCCATCTAATAAATCTTTTTCTAAAACAGGTAGAGGAATATCTTTGTCTATATAATCATTTGATTCCAATAAATTAACATAAACTAAATTATTCATGAATTTACTGAAATACTCGTCAATTTTATTCATAATTTTACTTCCCTTCCGTTTCTAAAATTCTATACAAATTAGCTCTATACAGCATAAACAACGAAATAAACATCAAAAGCAATCCAAATTTCATAATTGAAACTAGCTCATTGGACATAATAAAATCTTCAAATTTGTAATTTTTTATAACTAAATTGTATAAAACTCCAAATATAATTATATTTGGAATATTCCATATAAAAAAATGATTAAAATTAAATTTGATTGATGTCCAAATCGCCTTATAAAACTCTTCATCAATCATATAAAGTGTTTCAATTAATGGATTAAATATTAATAACAAAGCAATAATAGATAATTCATAATTTTTAAAAAAATAATAAAATAATATCATTAATGAACCATTAAATGCTACTTTTATCATCAATTTAGGAATAGTAATAGGTTCAATTTGATAATTTTCTCTAGTATGAACCGAAACACTAAGCATATTTAGAAGAATACTCAATAGAAAAGTAACCAAAACTGCAATTATAACATTCGATATTGTTTTAGAAACTGATAATCTAAATAAAATATTGTTTGATATGTTTAATGATAATTTCATTACAATCATTGATGCAAAAATCAGTGGAAAATATTTAATTGTATGTGCAGTTCTTGCGAAAGAATTTTTGATTATTTCTATAAATGAGTTCATTTTTCTCCCTACATTCTATTTGGCGCTTCTATTCCCAATAAACTCAATGATAATTTTAGGCACTTATTGACACAATATGTCAAATAAAGTCTTTGATATTTAAGTTCATCTTCTACAGTATTGATTGGACAATTTGCATAGAATTTATTGAATAGTTTTGCTAATTCAACTGTGTAACGTGTCAAGAAAGAAGGTTCGTATTTTTCAGTTGCATTTAATAAAACTTCTTCAAATTTAGCTAAATGTTTTACAATATCTATTTCTGCTTCTTCAACAAGTAAATCGAATTTACTATTATTTCTTAGGTCAAATTCTCCCTTGTCTAATATTGAACAACTTCTAGCAAAAGTATATTGTGTGTATGGTCCAGTTTCTCCATCAAAATTTAAAACTTGATCCCAATCAAAAGTATAATCTTTGATTCTATTATTGAATAAGTCTTGGAATATTACTGCTCCAACACCTACTTGTTTTGCTACTTCATCTTTATTGTCAAGATTTGGGTTTCTTTCTTCAATTATAGATTTAGTTTTATCGATTGCTCTATTTAAAACATCTTCTAGGAAAATAACTTTTCCTTCTCTTGTTTTCATAGATCCGTCTTTCATGCTAACCATACCGAAAGAAACATGCTCACAATCATTCCACCATTCAAATCCCATTTTTTTCAAAACGGCTCTTAATTGTTCAAAATGAAGTTTTTGTTGACTTGCAACAACGTATACATTTTTATAAAAATCATAAGTTTTCTTACGATACATTGCTGTTGCTATGTCACGTGTAAGATAAGTTGAAGATCCATTTGACTTTTTAATTAGAACTGGAGGTAAGTTTTCATCATCTAAATTAATTATCATTGCACCTTCAGACTCTTCTAATAAATTTTTTTCATTAATTGCATCAAGTGCTTCTCCAATAAATTGTGAATGAAATGATTCACCGTTAAAATTATCAAATTTAACTCCTAGTAAATCATAAACCCTTTGGAATTCTTTTAATGAAATTTCTCTAAACCATGACCATAGTTTTACTGCAGTTGGATCTTTTTTTTCTAATTTATCAAACCATTCACGCGCTTCATCCAAATATGTTTCGTCTTCTTTTGCAACTTTGTTGTACTTAACATAAAGATTTAAAAGTTCTTTGATTGGATCGGCATTTATTTTATCTTCGTCTCCCCATTTCAAATAAGCAGAAATCATCATTCCGAATTGTGTTCCATAATCTCCGATGTAGTTAACTCCTGTAGTATTATAACCTTGATATTTTATAATATTCCTTATAGCATTACCAATTACAGTGGAACGTAAATGTCCAATATGAAATGGCTTAGCTATATTAGTCGATGAAAAATCAAATACAACATTTTTACCAACACCTATATGACTGCTGCCAAAATCATCTTTAACAGCTTCTGTCAGAACACTTTCTACTAATTTTGAGTTATCTACAAAAAAATTGACATAAGGTCCTACATTAACAATCTTTTTAATATTTTCATTATTAAATTCTTTTGTTGCTAATTCTTCTGCAATTAAATTAGGTGCTTTTCTAAAAGTTTTTGCTAATTTAAATACTGGAAATGCATAATCCCCCATGTCACTATTTGGTGGAATTTCTATTAAATCTGATATTTCTTGTTCAGTTAAACCAGTATCAAATCCAAGTATAATTTCTATTACTTCATCTTTAAAATTTATCATTTTAATCCCCTTATCTCAAATAAATGAAAGTTGCGCCTAGACCACCCTCATTGTATCCTGCATCTTCAATCTTCTTAATTCTCTTATCATTTCTTAAATATTCTCTGATACCTTTTCTAAGCACACCAGTCCCTTTTCCATGAATTATATTGACCTTTTTTAATCCAACAATAACACAATCATCAATGTATTTGTCAAGCTCATATATAGCTTCTTCAATATTTTTTCCTCTCAAATCAATTTCACTTTTAATATCTGAATTTGCTTTATTCTTGATTATACTTTTAATGCTCTTTGATGATTGGATAACGTCTTTCTCTTTGATTTTTTTGAGATTTTTAATGTTGGCATTTATTTTCAAAATACCCACTTGCACTAATAAATCTCCCTTTTTATCAGGTTCAGAAACAATAGTACCTTGTTGGTCAATTCCTAGGATTTCAACTTCATCTCCCAGTTGAAGCTTTTCTTTTTTTGATGTTTCGCTTAAAAGTTTTTTATGAGAATTCTTTTTTATTCTTTTATTAAATTTATTCTCAACATCATTAGCTACTGTTCTTGCATCAGTTTCTTTTTCTAAAAATTTTAATTTATTTATAAGTTCACGAGACTCTTCTTTCGCTTGCATATAAATCTCATTTGCGTTTTCTTTTGCTTCGTTGATAATTTTTTCTTTTTCAAGTCTAGTTTTTTCTAACTCTTTTTCATATCTATCTCTAAGTTTTAACAAATCTTCTTTTAATTCTAATTGTTTTTGCTTATCTTCATCGATTTGTTTCTTCTCAGATTCGATATCAGACAGAACATCTTCAAAATCTTTATCTTCTTGAGATAAAATTTCTTTTGCATTATTAATTATA